>DATGXZ010000350.1:0-6665 GCA_035298445.1 Flavobacterium sp. | reverse complement strand
AGGCATGGTCAAAACCGTCCCCGTGCGGTTTATGACCCAGGAAGATATCCAGTATATGTTTGCCGTGAACATCCAGGGTTCGATGCAGTTAGTTCAGAAGTTATTGAAGAAAAAGAAGATTGCAGCCGGCGGAAGCATTTGCTTCATATCGTCGATTGCGACCCAAAAGATAACCTTAGGAAATGCCATGTACAGCGCTACGAAAGGTGCGGTGAATTCCTTCGCCAAGGCATTGGCACTGGAAATGGCTCCCAAAGGTATCCGTTCGAATGTTATTATGCCGGGGTTCGTGGAAACGAACATCCTGGAAGAAAGCAGTATCTCGGCCGACCAATTGGCCATCCATCAAAAAAAGTATCCCATCGGGCGTTTTGGCCGGCCGGAGGATGTGGCGCACCTCGCCCTTTACCTGCTCGCCGACGAGTCTTCCTGGATGACAGGAAGCCTGCTGCCGATCGATGGGGGATACTCACTATAGTCACATGAAAAAATTGGTTATCATAGGGGCCGGCGGATTTGCAAGGGAGATGTACGACCTGGCGAATGTCTGTTTCGGCCACGACCCTTCCTTCTCCGTACGGGGATTCCTCAGCGACGGTCCGTCTAACATCGAAGAACTCGGTTACCCGCCCGTCCTGTCGACCGTAGCGGCCTACGAACCGCAACCTGAAGACGTGTTTTTCTGCGCCATCGGTAAGGTTTCCGATCGCCAAAAAACGGTGACGATCATCCAGGAAAAAGGAGGTGTTTTCATCAACCTGATCCATCCCACCGCTGTCATTTCACCCAGTGTGAAGCTTGGTATCGGAGTCGGCATCAAAGCCTTCTGCGTGTTGGCCAGCGATGTGAGCATCGGTGATTTTTCCTTCCTGCAAAGTTCCGTCATCATGGGGCACGACGTGTCAATTGGCCGTTTCTGTCAGGTCAATTCATTCGCCTTTTTTGCAGGTTATGCACAAGTGCACGACCGTTCCTCTGTCAATGCCGGCGCCAAACTGATCCAGAATGTGGTCGTAGAGGAAGACGCCGTGGTAGGGGTGGGCAGTGTGGTGTTGCGAAAAGTCAAACGCGGAACGACCGTATTCGGTGTCCCAGCCAAGCAAATAAACCTGTAATCACAAAATCTAGCTCATGGCAACCTTCTCTTTTTCTGGTGTCCGACTCGACGGAATGGTGCTGGCGATACCCAAAGCATCCGACGGTACCCGAATTTCAGCGCCCCAACAGACGGCGTCGGATCTCGGTTACGAGGCTGCGGTTAAGTTACTGTCGGAAAAAGGAGTGTCGCCTTCTGAAATAGGGGCGGTGCTGTTTCTTTCACGCACACCCGATTACCGCAGTCCGGCCACGTCAATCGTGTTGCAGGGGCGACTTGGTATACCGGTGGATTGCCTCGCGTTCGACATGAACCTGGGTGGGGCCGGTTTTGTATATGGCCTTCAGGTCGGGTGTTCCCTCCTCGAAAGTCTTACGACTTCTTACGCTCTTGTTTTTGTAGCAGATACAGTGAATCGGCAGTTAGCACCCGACCAGAAAGGACAGGGACATAATGATGCCGCTACCGCCATCCTGCTCCGTAAAGCACCAGGTAGTCGCCCACTGGTCGTCCAGACATTTGCCGACAGCCAGGGCTTTACCAGTTGGATGATTCGGGAAGGCGGTTTTCGTAAAGACGATCCGACGGCAACCGACAACCTTCCGCTTCGGAAGTCGGCAGGACAGTTTATAAAAGAAGATAAAGAAGCCTATAACGCGATTTTACACCACCGCCTGCCTGAGTCATTGGCGCAGTTCCTTGAGGCACGCGCATTGGCGCAGACGGATTTTACGCATTTCGCTGCTTCGACCCTGCCAGACGGACTGAAGGCGAAAATTAAGGACGCTACGGGTATTGTAGAAGAGAAATGGGCTGAGGTGCCTGAAGCCACGGGAAGTACCGCCACATGGGCACTGGTGCAATCAGGTCAGGGGCGTGCGCTGGTAATGGTGCACGGAGAAGGGATTTCATGGGGTTTCGCCGACCTCACGCTCGAAGCGGATGCCTACCTCGACTGGTTGGAAACCGATGCATATTTCGATAATGGCTTTGTCACACATGAAATGCCAAGCTAAAAAAAAGAGACTATGGTACTGGGAAATTTTAAAGATATCCGTGTTGCGGGCGTATCGGTAGCGGTACCCAGCAAGCGGTATGGTGTCGAGAATTATCACGATGCATTCGGGGCCGACGTCGTCGCGAAGTTTACAGAGATGACGGGAGTGGCGAGTGTATGTCGGGCGGTTCCCGAACAAACAGCGTCTGATCTCGGATACGAAGCCGCCCACAACCTCTTCTCAAAGTCCGACATCGATCCGTCGGAAATCGGTATGCTGGTCTTTGTCAGCCAGAAACCCGATTACCGTTCGCCTTCGACTGCTTTCCTGTTACACAAACGATTGGGACTTCCGGCCTCCTGTTCCTGCTTTGACATCAACCTGGCCTGTTCCGGCTTCGTTTACGGTCTTCAGACAACGCTGTCGATGCTGCGGGCGTCTGATGCGAAGAAAGCCCTCCTGATCACCGCCGACACGTCTATTAAGACCCTCGCACCCGAAGACCGCACCATGGTGATGCTGTTCGGCGACAGTGGTTCGGCGGTAGTGCTTGAAAAACAGGCAGGTGCACCACCGATTTCTATCGGGATGCGCAGCGATGGTTCGCGCTTCAAAAGTATCATCACCCCTTCGGGTGCGTACCGAAATGTCGAGTCACCAACCGAGCGTGTTGAATGGTCGGACGGTATCAAACGATCCGATTTCGATACCCACATGAAGGGGATGGAAGTATTTGGATTTTCCATAAAAGACGTGCCGCAGTTACTTCAGGATTTCCTGACTGAAACCCAGACGCAGCCGGACACCTACGACTACTTCACGCTGCACCAGGCGAATATGTACATACTGAAACAGATATCGCGTAAGCTAAAACTCCCCTTCGATAAGATTCCCGTTTCCCTTGATCGCTTCGGGAACAACTCGAGTAACTCCGTTCCCCTCGTGCTCGCCGATCATTTCGGAACACAATCCGGGCGGTCGATACGTACGCTGATGGCCGGTTTCGGGGCGGGTTTGTCATGGGCCTGCGCCGACGTGACGATTGATACCGACGTCATATTGCCGCTTCATGTCACCGACGCGTTCGCAACCGAAGCGCAGTTATTGGCGTGATGTTCGATTCAAAAGACGTATTTTTGTAGCCGTTATATCCACAATTATGAGCAATTTAGAAAAGTACGTAGCCGCATTTGTCACTGTTTTTAACGTAGACCCTGCCCAGGTGGGGCCTGAGTTTACCTCGTCATCCGTTGATAACTGGGATTCGATTACACAATTGAGCCTGGTAACGGAAATGGAGGATACGTTCGATATTATGTTGGACACCGAAGATATCCTTAACTTCAAATCATTTGAAGAAGGGAAGACGATTGTCGCCAAATACGGAGTTGCCATCTGATGGGATTGCTGGACAAAAAGGTATGCCTCGTAACCGGTGCCAATAAAGGAATTGGTCGCGCTATCGCAGATCGCTTTGCAGCGGAAGGCGCGATTGTATACGCCAATGCCCGTGCCGAAGGTTCGTTGGATGAACTGGTTTCGAGCCATCCCAACCTACACCCCCTGTATTTCGACATAACCGATGCTCAGGCGGCCAAAGAAGCCGTCATGAAGATCAAGTCGGAGCAGCAACGCCTCGATGTGTTGGTCAACAATGCAGGCATGGTCACCTATGAAATGCTCGGCATGGTCAACATGGATACGTTCCGGCAGATGTTTGAAGTAAACGTTGTGGGCACGATCCAGTTGATGCAATTGGCCACACGGCTGATGACACGCCAACAATCCGGTTCGATCATCAACATGGCGAGTATCGTAGGCGATAAGGGCGCAAAAGGACAATTGTCGTATGCCGCTACAAAAGGAGCGGTGATTGCCGCTACCAAATCGGCTGCGAAGGAGTTCGCCGCCCAAAATATACGCGTGAACGCGGTGGCACCAGGCATGGTGGGTACCGAACGGTTCACCGAAGTATTCGAAAAGAATTTCAGCGACAGAATACAACAGGTAGGAATGGGGCGCCTCGCGACCCCCGAGGAAATCGCGAACACTTGCGTATTTCTGGCCTCTGACCTGTCAAGTTATGTAACAGGGGAAATAATCGGCGTAAACGGCAGCACAGTTATCTGATGGCACTTTTCCGACTCGACACACATCCGGGCAATCACGCAGCGGCTATTGATGCCCACGGCGCGACGTGCACCTATGACGAACTGCGGCGGTTCTCGGCTGATTTCCAAAACGCTATCGAACCGCGTGCGCTGCTTTTCATCCTATCCAAAAACACAGTAGGCGCTTTCTCAGGTTTTGTAGCGTCGGTGCTATCGGGTGCTGTACCCGTTTTACTGGCCGCCGATACTGATCCGGAACTGCTGGAGCGACTCTATAACGAGTATCAGCCCGCTTACATCTGGGCCGAAGAGACGCCGGGAGAGAATCCCCTTCCATCGGTTCTTTCCTATCAGGGTTTCCACCTTTTCAAAACGCCTTTTGGCCCTACAGCCCTGCATGAGACACTGGCGCTTTTGCTGCCGACATCCGGCTCAACCGGCAGCCCTAAGCTCGTGCGCCACAGTTACGATAACCTGGAAGCAAGTGCGCGCAATGTGGCCGCTTTCTTCGGACTCAAACCATCCGACCGGGCGATTGCGGCCCTGCCGATGCATTACACGATGGGCTTGTCGGTCATCACCAGCCACTTACACGCCGGTGCTACCGTATTGCTGACCGATCAAAGTCTTACCGACGGCGGTTTCTGGCAGTTCATTAAAACCCATCGCGCTACCAGTTTTACAGGAGTTCCCTACAGTTTTGAAATCCTGTCGAAACTGCGCTTTTTCCGTATGGATTTACCCGATCTGGAGCTATTGGCACAGGGCGGAGGCAAGCTCAATGAAACCTTGTTCCAGGACTATGCCGCTTTTGCTGCCCAGCACAATAAACGGTTTATCGCGACGTACGGACAGACAGAAGGAACGGCGCGAATGGCCTTCTTACCACCGGAGCTGGCGACGGTGAAAACCGGCAGTATCGGACGGGCCATTCCGGAAGGTACGCTGCGGCTTTTGGACGAGCAGGGAAATGAAATCGAGACGCCGGACACACCGGGCGAAATGATATATGAAGGACCCAATGTGACGATGGGCTATGCCTACAACCGTTCAGATCTTACGGTAGGGGATGAGCGCAAGGGCATTCTCCCGACCGGAGATATTGCCCGTCGCGATGCGGACGGATGTTACTACATCACGGGTCGATTGAGCCGCTTCCTCAAGTTATACGGCACGCGGGTCAGTTTGGATGAAACCGAGCAACTGGTGCGCGGTGCATTCGATACCGACTGCATGTGTACCGGTAACGACCAGCAGATGCGCATCCACGTAACCAATCCCGTTATCCAGAAAGAAGTGCTGGATTTTATGGTGACTAAAACCGGCCTCTTCCATCGCGCATTCGAAGTCGTGGTCGTCGAGGAAATCAAGCGAAATCAAGCCGGTAAAACCTTATATCAGTAAATTGGGGACGCCACATCAAATCGTCAGTCCACACCGGAACGCCAACAGTTTTGTGCTTCCTCTGGAAAAGGACCAGGCGCTGATTGTAGATGTGGGTAATTTCGATCCGCAACTACTCGAGCAGTGGCTGGCGTTACAGCAGCGGCGCTTGGTGGCTGCCGTGATCACGCACGAACATTCGGATCATTGCATGGGCCTTGCGGATGTGTTGGAGCGATACAGGCCAACCGTCTACTGCAGCAGCAAATGCGCACAGAATATGGCAGACAGCCGGCAGAACTTTTCACATTATATGGAGGAGGTCGAAACCTTTACGGTTGAGGTCGACCATGTAGACATACACGACGGCGAACTAATTGAAATTGGCGGGCAGGAGTTTGTTTTTACCACTACACCCGGCCACAGTCCGGGAGGAATTTGCTTCCACTCCGACACCTTTTTCTTCTCAGGCGATACGCTGCTGGAAGGGAAACGTACGCCTCTTTCCTTTCCCCATAGCAGTAAGGCTGATTACGTTCAATCGATTACCAAATTGGAAGGCGTGCTGAAGCCTGGGATGACCATTTTTCCCGGACACGGTAGTCCTTTTTTGTTCACCGATTTTTCAAACTGGGTTTTATGATGGTACGCGGCATCATACGGCTACTGGATATCGGCTTCTCGTTGACCGCGTTGGCGTTGTTGACACCCTTTTTCCTCGTTGCGATTCCGGTTCTGTTTCTGCTGCACGGTTCCCCTGTGTTTTTTTCACAGACCCGCTCCGGCCGGAATTTCCATCCCTTCCGGATTTACAAATTCCGGACGATGAAGCCGAATTCTGAAGAACCCAGTGGATTGACCCGTGGACTTCATGATGAACGCATCACGCGACCCGGTTATTTCCTGCGGAAATACAAACTGGACGAACTGCCCCAATTCGTAAACATCCTGGTAGGTGATATGTCCGTAGTAGGCTCGCGCCCACAGGTGCCGTACTATGCCGAACGCTTTCGTACGTATTACGACCGTATCCTGAAAGAAAAGCCCGGGCTTTTGAGTCCGGCCGCCATCCAATTT
>DATGXZ010000349.1:0-2435 GCA_035298445.1 Flavobacterium sp. | reverse complement strand
CGTATAAAATCCTAGCTGGTTTCATAGTCAGGAATTGAAATCGTTAGGGCAAGTCCTTCCGGCAGGTTCTCCGCTTTTATCTTCCATCGGTGCAGGTCACATATTTTCCGGACATAGTAGAGTCCGAGTCCGAAGCCATTCGTTTCATTACTTTTCACGTTGGGCACACGGTAGAATTTATCGAAAATATGCGCCAGTTTCTTCTCCGGTATACCGATGCCATTATCGGCTACCCGAAGCTGAAGGAGGCCTTTGTGTTCTGAAAGGGAAACGACGATTACCGGCGGGCGTTCGCTATATTTAATGGAGTTGTCCAAAAGGTTGTATACGACATTCGTCAGGTGGAATTCGTCAGCCTTGATCCGGTAGTCGCGATCTGATTCAACCCGTATGTCTACCTCTTCGTGTTTAAGACGGATGTTTTCCGCGGCCTCCCGCAACAGCGGCAATAACGACAATCGTGTGGGATTGAGTTGCAACGGCGACTCATCGGATTTTGCTATCGTAAGGATTTTCTCGATATGCTCGTTTAATTTCGACGATTGCCCGATAATGATCTCGGCGTATTTCGACAACTTCGGATCGCCCTTGATCGCCTCTTGCCGGTTGATGTAATTGGAGGCTAGTAGGATGGAGGCCAACGGCGTCTTGAACTCGTGGGTCATGTTGTTGATGAAGTCCCGCTGTAACTCCGAATACTTTTTCTGCTGCAACAGCGTACGGATGGAATACACATACACTAACAAAATGATCACCAGGGCGAACGACAATCCGAACCAGAACTTCAATGACGTAAAGAGATAGGTCGTTTCATTCGGAAACCGAATGGCGAAGTAGTAAATCAGATTCTGGTGTTTCGGAAAGTACACCCGGCTGTTTTTTCGCCCCTGCGTGACCGACACATACTTGCCATACACCATTTCGTCGCTCTGGCAGTTATAGACGGCATACTCAAAATCGGTGGTAATGCCGGAACGGGCGAACTCGCCTTTGAGGTAAAATTCCAGAACTTCGGGATCAAAGTCGTTGTCGACATTCACCACATAGTAGTCATTGGCAATTTTGTGAACCGGATTTTCGCCCGGCAGTTCACGGTTCGTACCTTCATACAGTTTCTTGACTACTTCCAGCAAGGCAATGTGCACCTTCTGGTTGAATTTCTTCTCTTCAATAGTATACGCCTGCCGCGTCCAAAGCAACTGGGCGACCAGAATGCCCGCCGTTGCGAACAGTCCGAGAAACAAGATACTATTGAGCCGGTTTTTTTTCACCACCGAAAATTAGCCAAAAATACGGGTGGATTTTATCGTTAACAGCTCATTAACAAACGTTCGCTACCGCTTAACAAACCCAACTTGATTGCCTATGTACTTTTGGCAAAGAAACCAACTTAAAAAACCATACACATGAAAACCAAACTTATTCTTTTTGTTGCCGGAGCGCTGTCGCTCATGTCGTTCGCCCTTGCCGGTGCACTGTCGTGGAAATCCGAAATCGTTGAACTGGGTGAGATCGAGCACAATGTGCCGAAGGTAGTCGAATTTACCTTTACCAATACCAGTTCGTCCGACATCCAGGTCACGAACGTACGCCCTTCCTGCGGTTGCACGAACGCAGAATTCACCAAAGAAGCCATCAAGCCGGGGAAAACGGGCACTGTAAAAGCTACTTACAATGCAGCGGCCGTGGGTGCGTTTACGAAAACGCTCACGGTGACAACCTCTGCCGATCCAAACGCTATTACGCTTACGTTCAGAGGAACGGTGAAACCGTAAACAATACTCAAACCAATTTAAAAAGGGAACGCACGGTCAAAAGCCGTGCGTTTTTCTATTATTGTGCCATCATAAGCGAGTCGAGTTTCGTAAGGTCGGGTTCCTCATCTTCCGATTTTTTCCCCTTTCCCTTTTTCTTTCCCTTCGCCGCTTTCTTGGCTTTCATGTCGGCATACTTCGCTTTCTGGTCTGCATTCAGTATCTCCAGGATCCGCTTGTCCATTTTTGCGGCTTCCGCTTTGAGTTTTTCGTATTTGCCTTCCGCCGGAAGGTCTTCCGCCTGTAGCGCCGTCGCTACTTTATAATAGTCGGTCAGTGCTTCTTTGATCACCGCTTTCTGCAGCGCATCCAGTTTTAGGTTGGTTTCCATGCGATCAAGTGACAACTGCACGTAATCAACCGGTTTGCGTTCCCTGTTCGTTGGACCCGACGGAACGCTGCCCGGTCCGCCAATCCTGCGGTCCATTCCGTAATTGCGAATCTGGGCCTGGGTGGAACAGGCAACCAAAACAAGAAATAGGGTATAGGCAATCCGTTTCATGGCAGGCATTTTATCAAAAATACAAAATTATGTTCGATTACGCATGGCTGGCCGGCACACCGTAGAGGTCGAACTCGGTGGCGTCGGTGATGCGTATATCCACAAACTCCCCGGTCTTC
>DATGXZ010000348.1:0-2326 GCA_035298445.1 Flavobacterium sp. | reverse complement strand
AATGGCTTCGGTGTGACCGAGACCATCAAACGACTTGTGTTGGCCGATTCTTAAAAATGGTCGATTTTCCGCACCGCCTTCACGATACCTTCCGAAAGGCTGACGAGCATCACCAACTGTTCTACAATCAATTGGTTTTCCTGTAAAAGCCATTCGTTTTCCTGTCGGCCCGCCTCCAACAGTTCGCGCTTGCGTAATTCGCGCAGTTCCGTGAACCGCAGTTCGAGGTTTTCGGCCGGCAGCGCATGCGTCAATTGTGGGTTTTCGTCTAAAAAGTCGACCGCCGCTTCCAGGTTGCGGCCGATGGTCGACATCACCACATTGAAGGCTTCCGTCGCTTTTCCGGTATGGTGCGTCTGGATGTAGGTGCCCAGCGAGGCCGAGGCCGATAACAACGAGTGGTTGAGTTCGACCAGTTTATACAAAGACGCCAATTGCCGCTGCTTCGATTTCGGCTCCTGTGTCATCCGTTGGAAGGAGGCCATAAGATTGCCGATTTCCACGAACGCGATACGACGCGAGGTGCGGTAAGCCGGCGTGGCCTCGCCTTTCGTAATATAATACTGCGCGATTTCGGCAAGATAGGCCCGGTTCGCCTCGATTGATTTCCGGATGTAGGTGCGGATGCTGAGGAACTCCCATGACGGCCATAAAAAATGGTTCGCGGCAAAAGCAAGGGCCGCTCCCGCCAGCGTGTCAATGATGCGGTATTCAACATACTTACTGCTTCCGGGCACCAGGATACCATACAGTAAAATCACATAAATCGTCACAAAACCGGCGCCTACCTTATAGTTAATAGACGTAAAGGCAAAACCCAGCAACATCGCCAGAATGGCTAGTGAGCCAAGCCACGTTGCATCCCCCGTAATTTTCAGGATGATGAAGCCGATGAGGCCCCCCACGACGGTTCCCGCAAGCCGGTCAAGTGAGCGCTGTTTGGTAAGTCCGTAACCCGGTCGCATGATGACCACCACCGTCATCAGGATCCAATAGGCATTTTCAAACAGCAGCAGTTCCCCTAGAGCGAACCCCGCCATTACCGTCACGGTCAGCCGCAGTGAATGACGAAAGAAATTCGACGAGAAACTGAGGTTTTCCCGAAACGTTCGCCATGGGTAATATTCGGGCGCCATCATCCGCTCGAGTCCGCGATCACGTTCCCTCACCTCCAACTCGGTTTTCGTGGCGATGGTACGCTCGATCATTTTGATCTTCTCAATCTGTTTTTCAGCGTAATGCCGCATGTTCGAAAGCATCAGCACCCCTTCGCGGGCCTCGTCGCCATATCGCAGCTCGTATTCGGCGATCACACTTTCAAGGGCTTCCAGGCGGGGCAAAAGGGTGCGTTTCGACACGTAGTTGCGGTTGCCAGAAATACTCTTCGACAGCTTTTTCAGGGTCGAGGCGAGGTTGTAGGCGAGGTCCTGATAAACGGCCAGCGCTTTGGGAAAATCCCCGAATTGACGGTGAAGTTTTGAATGGTCGAAAGCAGTGGAAAGGGCCAGTTCCAGGATGTCTACGCAGGAAGAGAAAACCAACAGCATTCGGCGGTTCTCACTCGAAATACCCGATGTCGATCGCGTCCGGATAAGGATTTCCCGCAGGTTCTCGTGGATGGTATTGAGTTCTACCTGTAAATGTAGTTGCCGTTCGAGTATGGTGTCGCGGTCGGCCCCCAGCGTCCAGAGGTCACCCCGGTATTTCATGTATTTGGCCGTCAAGCGGATGCATTCCGCAATCTGCAATTGCACATACCGATGCGGGAAGAGCACGTCATACAATAAGGAAATTGAAAGATAGAGGAGTCCACCCGCCAGCAAGAGTCCGGCATACACACACATCTCCCAACCCTCATGCACGTGGGCAAAGGCAAGCGACACCGACAGCAGACCGGAAAACGATACCATCGTGGCCCGTTGCCCGTAGACCGAAATCATCGCCATGAAGAACACGCCGCCGGCCAATAACGGATATAGCAGCGCCGGATAGGGAACGAGCAGGTTGACCAACAGGTTGCTGCCTGCTACCAAAACCGCCGCCGCAAACACGCCCTTAACTTTGTGCCGTAAATTACTCGGAATGTCGCTAGGGTAGGTGAGAAGGGCCCCGATGGCGATGTTGAACCCGATATCGGTATAGCCGAAGTAGCCGAGCAGCAGCACCGGAAGTACCGCCGCCAGCGTCACTTTGGTGGCATTGCTGAAATGGGTGCTCCCGGCGAAATGGGTGACTTTTCGGATCATAGTGGCGTTTCCCAAAGATACGGCACAACGACCGAATATGGGCAACGTAGGTGGGGCGAATGCTGTAATCCTTCACGGGC
>DATGXZ010000347.1:0-9058 GCA_035298445.1 Flavobacterium sp. | reverse complement strand
CCAATTTGGCAATGAAGAGGAGCTGCTCGACCGCCAGTCAAATCCGACGGCCTTTTACGAAGACTATCTGGTCCCCGTAAAATGCCAGATGGATATCGAACTGGTACAGGCATTTTCAGTAGGGCGCTATATTTCCGTATTGTGGCACTATACAGGGCATTTATTTGGCTGGAATAGGCGTAAATCCGAATCGATTTCTTAATTTGACCATCTCAAACTGCGAACATGAGCAATTCTAAGATTTGGCTGTCATCTCCCCACATGGGTGGAGGCGAGCAGCGTTTTGTGAACGAGGCTTTCGCCTCTAACTGGGTCGCTCCACTGGGCCCGAACGTATCGGGTTTTGAGCAAGATCTCAAACAGTATCTGGCAGCCGACATTGAGGTAGCGGCACTAAGTTCGGGTACGGCGGCACTTCACCTTGCATTGGTGATGTTGGGCGTGGGTGCCGGCGATGAGGTCATCTGCCAGAGCTTCACATTTTCAGCTTCGGCGAATCCCATAGCGTATTTGGGCGCGATACCGGTTTTTGTCGACAGTGAGGCCGATACCTGGAACATGGATCCAGAGTTACTGAGGGAAGCAATTGTTGACCGGATCGCGAAAGGGAAGAAGCCGAAAGCCATCATTCCCGTACATCTTTATGGAATGCCGTGTAAGATGGATGAGATCATGGCCGTCGCAACCGAGTATGATATTCCCGTGGTTGAGGATGCGGCAGAAGCGCTGGGCAGTCGTTATAAAGACCGCGCCTGTGGCACCTTCGGACATTTCGCCGCGCTTTCTTTCAATGGCAATAAAATCATCACCACATCCGGCGGCGGCGCGCTCGTAACGCGCTCGATGACCGATAAGAATAAAGTCGTCTTCCTGTCTACGCAGGCACGTGATGACGCACCGCATTACCAACACAGTGAGATCGGGTATAATTACCGGATGAGTAATATCTGTGCGGGAATTGGTCGCGGACAGATGGAAGTGGTAAACGACCGAGTGCAGGCCCGACGTGGTATGAACGCGTTCTACCGTTCACTCTTTGAAGACCAGGCGGGTATTTCGATGCAAACGGAGCCAGACGGCGACTTCTTCTCCAATTTCTGGCTCACATCTATCCTGGTCGATCCTGCGAAAACAGGTGGGTTGGATCGCGAGAGCATCCGGTTGTCGCTTGCCGGGCTTGATATCGAAACAAGGCCGCTCTGGAAGCCTATGCACATGCAGCCGGTGTTTGCTTCCTGTCCTTCTTATGGCGGAAGCGTGAGCGAGTCCCTGTTCGAGAATGGCTTATGCCTGCCTTCCGGCTCCAATTTAGGGGAGTCTGAGAAAGAACGCATTGTAGCCGCATTGGCTGCATTGGGTCTGCAGTTATCACATTAAATACAGGATAAACGGATTTTTACGTTATTTTTGTGAAATAGCAACTTAAACCTGCCAGAATAGTAAGGCAAAAAAAATACATATGTTTCGGTTACTGAAACGATTTAGGGCGACGGAAATCCCCAAAAACCTGAGTTATTTGCCGCGATGGATTATTCTCGCGATTGACATGTCTATCACGATATTTTCGGCTATTGTCACGTCGAAGATGCTCGGTGAAATGGGACTTATCGCGTATCACGGCCCGCTTCGGCATGTGGTGGCGGCCCTTTTCGTTTTTTCTACACTTGCGTTTTTCTGGCTGTTCCGTACCTATTCGGGGATCATCCGACACTCCTCTTACATTGACGCGGTGAAAATATTCGTGGCGTTGTTCCTGAATACTTTTACGCTCATCATCATCAATGAGGTTTTCTATTGGTTGGAAGGACATAAGCTGTTCATGAACGCGGCCCTTTTCATCAACTTTATTTTCACCTTCTGCGCGTTGTTCGTTTATCGTATTGTCGTTAAGCAGACGTTCGAAATCTACTTTTCGGAAGTTCGCGCGGATGAGCTGATCCGCGCACTTATTTATGGTTCGGACGCCAACGCGATTGCGGTTGCCAATGCCCTGAAATCGGAAAAGCCGGTGCGCTTTCGTATTGTCGGTTTTGCCGACCGGCACGGACAGAACGCCTACAAACGTGTGTTGAACCTGCCGATTCTGAACGTCAGCAAGCGAATTCCGGTCATCATGCGGTCGATTGAAGCCGAGGCGCTGATCATTGCAGATAAGAGTATCACAAAGGATGAGCAGTTGGCCATAGTCGACGAATGTCTGGAATACAACTACAAAGTTTACACGGTGCCGTTGATTTCCGACTGGGCCGACAGTAAAGAGATTTCCAAAAAGGTCAAGAATTTCCAGATACAGGATTTGCTTGAACGTACACCAATCGTACTTGACAATAAACTGATCTCCCATCACCTGAACGGCAAGACGGTACTCATTTCGGGCGCCGCCGGTTCGATCGGAAGCGAAATCGTACGCCAGGTGCTGAGTTTTGAACCCCGTAAGGTAGTGCTGCTAGACCAGGCTGAAACGCCTTTGCACAACCTATTGTTGGAAATCCGCAAAAGCGACTGGCAGTGTGATATCATCCCGGCGATTGCAGATATCCGTGACAGGGCGACGTTGACAACCCTCTTTGAATTGCACCAGCCCGATGTGGTGTTCCACGCCGCAGCATACAAGCACGTTCCCCTTATGGAGGACAATCCGGCGCAGGCCGTGTTGGTAAATGTGATGGGGACGAAGAACATCGCAGACATGGCGTACCGGTTCCGTGCGGAAAGCTTCGTGATGGTGTCGACCGATAAAGCCGTCAACCCGAGTAACGTAATGGGCGCGAGCAAACGCATTGCCGAGAAGTATGTGCAGGCACTTCACCACACTCCGGATGCCGGAGACGGACGCGCTACGCGTTTTATCACTACACGATTCGGAAACGTATTGGGGTCGAATGGCTCAGTTGTTCCGCTGTTTACCGAGCAGATTGCGAAGGGCGGGCCTTTAACCATTACACACCCTGAGATTATCCGTTATTTCATGACCATCCAGGAGGCCTGCCAATTGGTTTTGGAAGCAGGGGCGATGGGTAATGGTGGCGAGATTTTCATTTTTGACATGGGTAAACCGGTGAAGATTATCGACTTGGCCCATAAAATGATCCGTTTGGCCGGATATGTTCCTGGTAAGGAGATCAAGATCGAAATCGTAGGCCTGCGACCGGGAGAGAAAATGTTTGAGGAACTGCTTAATGATAAAGCGCTCACCATGCCTACCCACCATGAGAAAATCATGATCGCGAAAGAAGAAAAGGAATCTACCGGTTCGGTCGTCGCTGCCATTGAGGAGTTGGTGGAAACGGCTCCTTCCTTGTCAAGTACCGAGATTGTGTCGCGGATGAAGGCCCTGGTGCCGGAATACCGAAGCATGAACTCTTATTTCGAAATGCTGGATTAAATAGTATCTTTGGGCAGTAAATTAAAAAGTAGGATGATCAAACGATTAATATTGGGTGTCACGGCCCTTCTCTTGTGTGTGTCTTGTGCCCCAAAAGAGAAAATCGTGTATTACAATGCGGGCGCCCAGGAGTCGAATTCGTCGTATGAGTCGCGAATCAAATCGGACGACTTATTGATGATTACGGTGCTATCACCGGACAACGACGCGGCCACGCTTCCTTTCAACCTTCAGGCATCCTACGCACTTTCCACCGGCTCTGGTCAGAACGTCAATCCACAGTTGCTTGAATACCAGTCGTATCTCGTAGACAAAAAAGGGGAAATTGAGTTTCCGATTATCGGCACCTTGAAACTCGGAGGTCTTACGAAAGCGGAGGCGGTAGACAAGTTAAAACAGGAAGTAAAACGCTATGTCAACAATCCCATCATTAACCTTCGGATACTGAATTACCGTATTTCGGTAACAGGTGAAGTGTTACGTCCGGGGACTTTTACGATTAGTTCAGAACGTATATCGCTTCCAGAGGCATTGGCATTGGCGGGCGATATGACGATTTATGGCGATCGAAAGAATATTAAAATAATTCGCGATATCGAAGGAGTGAAGACAATCCACAAGGTTGATATCACGAACACCTCGTTCATGAATTCCGATTTGTATTACCTTTCACAGAATGATGTCATTTATGTGGAACCAAATAAAACAAAGGTCAACTCGTCAGCGGTTGGTCCGAACATTACAGTTGGTTTGACGGCGCTCTCACTCCTAATTACCGTCGCAGCCCTAATATTGAGATAATGGAAGAACGTATCAAAACAGGGGCGCATTTCGAGATTAATCTCCGGGATATTTTTTTCAAGCAGTTGGCATACTGGACCTGGTATGTCGTATCAATCGCTTTTTTTCTCACCTGCTCGTTTCTTTACCTTCGCTATTCGACCCCGCGCTACAGTGCCTCGGCGACCGTGTTGATCAAGGACGATAAGAAAGGGGGGCTTCCATCAGAAGCGAACATGTTCAGCGACCTGGGTCTTACGGTCAAGAGTAACGTCGACAACGAAATTGAAGTAGTTCGTTCCCGTCAAATCATCAAGAAGTCTATCGTTGACCTCGGATTGAACATCCAATATGTACAGGAAGGACGTCTTAAGGCGTCACAGGGATATAAGGATTTCCCGGTACAGGTTACATTTTCCAATGTGTCGGATGCCTTTTACAAACGTGATACGTCTTTTACAATCGTGCCTCTCTCTGAGCGTCAGTTCCGCTTGTATGATGTCAATGGTGTGGAGCGGGGTACGCATTTATTCGGGAATGTGATTGGCTACGCGTACGGAAAAATGGTGGTCACGAATTCCTTTGGCGTTCGCGAAAAAATGAGTTCAAAGCCCTTCCTGATTCAGGTCAAGAATCTTGAAAACCTCACGACTTCGTATCGCAATCGCCTTCAGGTAGACAAAGCAGACAAAATGACGAGTAGCGTCATCACGCTGTCTATTGTAGACGAAATCAAGCAACGAAGTGTCGATTTTCTTGATAAAGTAATCGAGAACTACAATAAAGATGCGATCGAAGACAATAATAAAGTGGCCCAAAAGACAGCGGCTTTCCTGAAACAACGTATCGATTCGATCACTATAGAACTCGATAGCGTAGAGATCAAAGCCGAACGCTACAAACGCCGGGAAAAACTAACCGATATCGTATCAGAAGCCTCGCTTTTCCTTACGGCATCCGGGTCCTACCAAACCGAATCCGTGAAGACGCAAACGGAGGCGGAAGTTGTCAATTATCTGATCTCTCACGTTAGCAAGATTGGAATTGACGAGGTTATTCCAGTCAACGTCATTCCGGAAGGCAATGATGCTTCGGCTCTTATCGGTCAATACAATAACCTCGTTTTAGAGCGGAACCGACTGGCCATTAAGAACCCTGCGGCGAGCCCTGTTGTGCAGAACCTCGACAGACAGCTTGCCGGACTTAAGTTGGGTGTTTTGGAAAGTCTCCGAAACCTTAAGACCACGCTCGCAATTAAAGCGAATGACCTGAAGAAACAAGAGCGTTTTCTGGGCGGAAAGATTAACGAAGTGCCCCGTCAGGCACGAGAGTACCGTGTTATTGAACGGCAACAACAAGTGAAGGAGCAACTTTACCTATACCTTCTCCAGAAACGGGAAGAGAATGCCATTTCCCTGGCGGTAGCCGCCCCCAACTCCAAGATTATCGATTCGGCTTATGTTAATCCAATGCCGGTTTCGCCTGTTAGCAGCCTGGTATACCTTTTCGGTATAATAGCGGGTCTTGGCGTTCCGTTTGCGATTCTCTATCTGCGTGACTTCTTTGATAACAAAGTCAAAAGCCGTCAGGATATCGAAGAGAAGATTGCGGTGCCATTTGTCGGGGATGTGCCGAAATCAGAAACGAATCTTGAGATTATACAGGCAAATAGCCGAAGCAGTGCGGCAGAGGCAATGCGTATACTACGTACGAACCTCGACTTCATGTTGAATGGGGCCGATACGTCGGTGGCGAAGACCATCTTTCTCACGTCTACGTTCCCTAAAGAAGGCAAGACATTCGTGTCGGTTAACCTGGCCGGTACTTTTGCTTTGTCGGGAAAACGGGTGTTGTTGATTGGTTTGGATATTCGGAACCCGAAACTCGAAGAGTACCTTCCGGTACCTGAAAAAGGAATTACCAATTTCCTTTCGTCTAAAGACGGCCGACTAGAAGACTACATCGTGAAGATAGACGGTTACCCGGAATTTTATGTGTTGCCTGCCGGTGTTATCCCGCCAAACCCAGCGGAACTGCTTCTTAGCGATAAGGTAGCGGCGCTGTTCGAAAAGGTTAAGAAAGAATACGATTATATCGTGGTAGATACCGCTCCGGTTAGCCTTGTGACCGACACGTTGTTGGTGGCGAAGTACGCGGACTCGGTTCTGTATGTGGTCCGGGCGAACTATCTTGATAAGCGTATGCTGAACATACCAGGACAGCTTTATAAAGACAACAAGTTGCCGAACATGGGTATCGTCTTGAATGACACGGAGGCGTCAAAAGGCTATGGTTATGGCTACGGTTATGGCTATGGATATGGCTACGGTTATGGTTACGGGTACGGATATGGCTACGGCTATGGTGTGCAGGCGCCGAAGCAGCCATGGTATGTCGAACTCTGGAACCGATTGTCCCGTAAAAAAGACTAACGGAACATTTCGTTCGCCGCGATTGCGGTCTTGAAAGGCACTATTTCCTCTTTTGAAAGCATGCACTCCGAAGCGAACGCGTCAAGGTGTCGTTGATGGTGTATGTCCGATCCTGTCAGGTCGATCATGCCTGCTTTAATCAACTCCTTCGCCATTCGCAGTACGCCCCCGCCATAGTAACCGGTCACAGACAGGAGGTTTAGTTGGAACAGGCATCCAGCCCTTTTTAGTTTTTCGTACGCAGGCATTTGGCCGTGGTAAAAAAGATAACGTTCTGGGTGAGCCAGCACAGGCTTATAGCCGGCCAGGCGTAGCTCGAAGATGATGTCGAAGAGCTGCATTGGCGGACTTATATACGACATTTCCACCAATACATGAGCGTCTTTTAAGGGGAGAAGTGCCTCTTGCTGCATCCTTCGAAGCAGCGTTTCGTCCATCATATATTCGGATGCCACCGAGAACGGGGCGTCTACTCCAGCTTCCCGCAGTCTTGAAGCAGTTTCGATCCCACGCGTTTCAATACTTTCCCGTGTATTGTCCCACACGTAGGCGATAGTGTGCGGGGTCGTAATGAATCGCTGAACGCCCAATTCCTGCATCTGGCGAACCAGTGTAAGGGAATCGTCAAAGGTAGCGGCTCCGTCGTCTATACCAAACACCAGGTGCGAGTGTATGTCGACATACCCATTTTCGAGGAAGGTTTGAAGAGAGGAGCGTTTCTTCTTGAAAAACAACATAGGCAAAAAAAAATGCACCCATTGGTGCATTATTAATAGTCAAATCGAATCTGTTAGGCTTGCGCCTTTTTCCGGGATGCGCGTATTTGGTAATAAGCGAATGCGATTGCAACAATTCCCAGGTAAACGATTTGTGTATTGACTGGTGTAGCTGGTGGGTCAGTTCCACCGGGATCTCCGTCGTTTGGATCCGGAAGCTGAGCAGATACGGCAAAATTCATTGCCAGTAGTGCTACAGTCAGAAAGAATTTCGCGTAATTAAATTTCATGGCACTATAGGATTTTAAGATTTCAAACTTTTGGTAAAAGTAGCACTTAATTTCAAATTGCCAATGGATTCTTAATTTTTTTTTGCAGAAAAATCCTTGTATTGTTAAAACTACAGGCGTTAAATCATCTTTTTGTTGTGTTTTGCTCGCTAAATGGAAGGATTTTAGATATCTTCTGACGTAAATCGTAATTTGACGGAAGGGTATTTATCCTGCGTCATTTGAACGCTGAACGCCGAGTCGGCCAAAAATACCAATTGCCCAAATTTATCCGTGGCGAGAAACTTCTGCTTGATGCGTGAAAATTCCCTAAACTCTTCGTTCTTAGGATCATCCGCCTTTACCCAGCACGCTTTATAAGCAGGGAAGTTTTCATATGTACACTTAGCCCCGTATTCGTGTTCCAGTCGGTATTGTATTACCTCGTATTGCAATGCGCCGACCGTTCCGATCACTTTTCGCCCGTTCATCTCTAGTGTAAATAACTGTGCGACTCCTTCGTCCATCAATTGATCGATTCCTTTTTCAAGCTGCTTGGCCTTTAGCGGGTCTGCGTTGTTAATGTATCGGAAGTGTTCTGGTGAAAAGCTGGGTATGCCCCGGAAATTGAGTGGCTCGCCTTCTGTAAGTGTATCGCCGATTTTGAAATTCCCCGTATCATGAAGTCCCACTATATCGCCGGCATAAGAGATGTCGACTACTTCTTTCTTTTCGGCGAAGAAGGCATTCGGACTTGAAAATTTGAGTGATTTCTGCTGTCGAACATGCACATACGGACGATTTCGTTCAAAGGTGCCCGATACAATTTTGACGAATGCCAGTCTGTCGCGGTGTTTTGGGTCCATATTGGCGTGGATCTTAAAAACGAAGCCTGTCATTTTTCCCTCTTGTGGGTCCACCACGCGTGTGTCTGACTCTTTTGGTCGGGGCGACGGAGCGATATCGATGAAGCAGTCTAATAGTTCGCGCACGCCGAAATTGTTCAGTGCCGAGCCAAAGAACACGGGCTGAAGCTGCCCTTGAAGATACGCGTCGCGATCAAAAGGAGGATAGACTTCCTGAATAAGATCGAGTTCTTCGCGTAGTCGGGCGGCAGGTGCGGCTCCGATCAGTTGGTCGAGGTCGGGATGGTTGAGATCGGAAATGGCGATGGTTTCTTCGATATTCTTTCTGCTGTCGCCGCTAAAGAGGTTGATGTTCTTTTCCCAAATATTATAAATGCCCTGAAAATCGTACCCCATTCCGATAGGGAAGGAGAGGGGTGTCACCGACAATCCGAGCTTCTTTTCGACTTCGTCCATAAGGTCAAAGGCGTCTTTTCCTTCTCGGTCGAGTTTATTGATGAACACAATAATAGGAATGTGTCGCATCCGGCAGACTGAAACGAGTTTCTCGGTTTGCTCTTCGACACCTTTGGCTACGTCTATTACCACAATGACGCTGTCGACGGCCGTC
>DATGXZ010000346.1:0-5278 GCA_035298445.1 Flavobacterium sp. | reverse complement strand
ATGGACGAGTGCTGAGGGCGTATCGTCAGGCTATCGCGAAGCGGGCTATTTCCCGGAGGCGGTTGTCAATTTCCTTGCTTTATTGGGTTGGAACGATGGCACTGACAAGGAACTCTTTTCGCTTGACGAACTAGCAGAAGTCTTTGACCTGTCACGCGTGCACAAAGCCGGCGCGAAGTTCGATCCAGAGAAGAATAAATGGTTCAACCACCAATACCTCATCCGCCAGGACGACGACACATTGGCCAAGGCATTTGCGCCGTTGTTGTATGCAAAAGGAATTCCGGCCGACTTCGGTACGGTGACCCGCATCGTGTCGCTGGTAAAAGAGCGTGCGGATTTCGTATCAGATCTGTGGGAGCTCTCCTCCTACTTCTTTGAGGCACCGAATGCCTACGATGAAAAAGCGGCGAAGAACTGGAAAGACGACACGTCTCCGTTGATGGAACGTTTGGCGGAGGTAATAGATTCAGTGGCCGACTTCACCTCGGCGACGTTGGAAACCACCATCAAAGACTGGATGGCGCAACATGAAATCGGCATGGGAAAAATCATGCAGCCCTTCCGTTTGAGCCTGGTGGGTGCGTTGAAAGGTCCACACCTGTTCGATATCGCCGAAGTTATTGGAAAAGAGGAAACCCTGCGCCGGATACGGGCTGCCGTGGCATACTTCAGATCGGAATCGTAACCGCGAAACGTCATTTTGTAACTTTTGTCTGAAGGGCGCGTATAAACACCGTTAACCTTAAATCAGACAAAATGGATTTTCCTATTCCGCTTATCGTGGCCTTAATTGTCGGCCTCGTCATTTTCTTTTCGTGTTTCTTCACCGTAAAGCAACAGTCGTCTGTTATTATTGAACGCTTTGGGAAGTTCCAGAGTGTGCGGAATTCAGGATTGCAACTCAAGATACCGATTATCGACCGCCTCGCCGGACGGGTGAACCTCCGGATCCAACAATTAGATGTCGTGATCGAAACCAAGACACGCGACAACGTCTTTGTAAAAATGAAAGTGTCGGTGCAGTTCAAGGTCATACAGGAGAAGGTATACGACGCGTTTTACAAGCTCGAATACCCTCATGACCAGATCACCGCTTACGTTTTCGACGTGGTGCGCGCCGAGGTCCCGAAACTGAAACTGGATGATGTGTTCGAGCGTAAAGACGACATCGCCATCGCGGTAAAACGCGAATTGAATGAGGCGATGACGACCTATGGGTACGACATCATCAATACGCTGGTAACGGATATCGACCCGGACATCCAGGTGAAAAACGCGATGAACCGTATCAACGCGGCCGATCGTGAGAAAACGGCGACCGAGTTTGAAGCCGAATCGGCCCGTATCCGTATCGTAGCCAAGGCGAAGGCGGAAGCCGAAAGCAAGCGCCTTCAGGGACAAGGTATTGCGGACCAGCGTCGGGAAATTGCACGCGGACTCGTAGAAAGTGTGGAAATACTCAACAACGTTGGAATCAATTCGCAAGAAGCCTCTTCCCTCATCGTCGTTACGCAACACTACGACACCTTGCAGCAAATCGGCTCGGATACGAACTCGAACCTGATCCTGTTGCCGAACTCACCACAGGCGGCCACTGACATGCTGAACAACATGGTAGCATCGTTTGCTGCCTCCAACCAGGTGGGTGAAATGATGAAGGCGACCCATGCGCGAAAGCCTAAGTCATCCGACTCCGGCGAACGTCCGCACGAAGATGAGCAACCCGCTTAACAAAAAAAAGAGGTCCGATGGGGCCTCTTTTCTTTTTTAGTTTTTCGACGCGGTGACGCTTTGTTTCAACTGCTTCAGTTTTTGCTCGAGTGCCTCGATGACTTCTTCCGCCTTCATATCGGCTTTTGATACGAGATCGTCGAACGATTGGGTGAAGTCTTTCGGATCGCCTTTGAACTGATCCTTCAACTTTTCGTAAAGGTCGTCGTATGTATCGCCGAGAGCCTTCTTTCCGTCTTTGATACCGTCGCGAATTTTTCCACGGGTTTTTGATCCTTTGTCAGGAGCAAACAAAATACCGGCGGCAGCACCGAGTGCGACACCTGTCAAAAGTGCGATAAGGAGGTTCGAACTGTTCTTTGACATGGCTTTGTATTTAAAGTTGAACCTAAAGTTACGTTTTTTACGTCAACCGTGTCGTTAAGGCGCCGTTAAACCTCAAAAATGAAAATAAAGCGTTCTAAGAAACGATTGTCGTCCCAAAAAGGAATTCACCTTACCTGATTTTTTAAATGTCTCTCCGTTAATTTAAAAAAGTCACTTTTAGTAGGTAATATCTATTATAAATAAAACTTCAATAGTTTATAATAATAAAGGAAGAATGTAGAATCCTTCCTTTATAATAATTTCTATCTATATATTAAATGGTCGCCAATAGCGCGAGCACCTCTTCGTTTTTTTCCTGTTGCTTCAACTCCTCGAAACGCGGTTGGAAGGCTTCGAAGTAAAGGGCATCCCCTTTCAGGTTTTGGATGGCTTCCATCCGAACGAACGGCGATTCACTTTTCAGGGAAAAACCATATAGCTTCTCCATCACTTCCGCATCGACGTCTTTCGGTTTCAAAACCGTGCTATATTTCAACAGCCAGTTCGCAAATAGCAGGGAAGCCTTGTTGTTGTTTACGTTCTTCCGAAGCGAGTTCTGCAAGAGACTGAAGTTGGATACCGAGGCAATATACTCGCCCACCGCACGCTCTACCACCATCCGCTCGTCGGCCGTAGTGGCCTTAAAATAACGGTTGATTTCTTTGAGCGAGTTGTTGATGGCGTTCTCTTCTTTCTTACCTTTTTCCTCCCAGGTATCCTTCAAACCAACGGTCTTGTTGAATACCAACGCGCCGGGTTGACTGTCTTTATCCACCACAAAATACCCGATTCGCTGGAACTGGAAACGGGCTTCCGGCTGAGCATCTGCCAGGCTCGGCTCTACAAATCCGGTGCTGATTTTTAGCGATTCCGGGTTTACGAAGTCGAGGAAATTGCGCTCCTTATGCGAATCAGGTGCTTCGTCTACAAACAAACGATCATACAACCGGATCTCCGCCGGAAGCGCATGTGCCACCGACACCCAATGCAACGTGCCCGACACTTTGCGCTCGCTGGCTTCGGTGCCGCTTCCCGAAAGACTGTCGGGGTCGTAAGTAGCGTGAATTTCGGTGATGTTTCCTTCCGAATCCTTCACAACTGATTCACCTTTAATAATATAGGCATTTTTCAAACGTACCTCCCTTCCGATACTCAGGCGGAAATACTTAGGTGGTGCCTCTTCAAGGAAGTCCTCCCGTTCAATATACATTTCCCGTGAAAACGGCACTTTCCGGAAACCGGCTGCGGCATCTTCCGGGTTGTTTTCCGCTTCCAGCCACTCCTCTTTTCCTTCCGGATAATTGACGATCACGAGCTTCACCGGATCGACTACCGCCATGACGCGGGGCGCGGTTTTATTCAGGTCTTCGCGTATGCAGAATTCCAGTGTCGACACATCGATCAGGTTCTCGCGCTTGGCGATGCCGATCATCTGGGTAAAGTTGCGCAGGGAAGCCGGCGTATACCCGCGACGGCGCAGCCCGGATATGGTCGACATCCGCGGATCGTCCCATCCTTTCACATGTCCTTCGTTTACCAATTGCAGCAATTTCCGTTTGCTCACCACGGTATGGCTCAGGTTACGACGCGCGAATTCCCGTTGTTTAGGACGCACTTTAGTGTCGTCATATATCTGGTCAAGGAACCAATCGTAGAGTTCACGGTGCGGCAGGAATTCGAGCGTACAGAACGAATGCGACACCTGTTCGAGGTAATCGCTCTCGCCGTGTGCCCAGTCATACATCGGGTAGATACACCAGTCGTTTCCGGTGCGGTGATGGTGTTTGTGCAGGATACGGTACATAATCGGATCACGCATCAGCATATTCGGTGAGGCCATATCGATTTTGGCCCGCAGGATGTGCGTTCCTTCCTCAAACTCGCCTTTCTTCATACGCTCAAAGAGGTCAAGGTTTTCTTCTACCGACCGATCGCGAAACGGACTGTTGACCCCTGGTGTGGTAGGCGTTCCCTTCTGTTCGGCCATCGCCTCAGACGACTGGCTGTCGACGTAGGCCTTTCCTTTTTTGATGAACACCACCGCCCAATCGTATAATTGTTGGAAGTAGTCGGAGGCATAGCACTCCTCAGCCCACTGGTAGCCCAACCACTGCACGTCGCGCTTGATGGCGTCTACATATTCCTGTTCCTCCTTCGCCGGATTGGTGTCGTCGAAACGCAGGTTCACCGGCGCTTTATAATGGATACCCAAACCGAAATTCAACGCAATCGCGCTGGCGTGCCCGATGTGCAGGTAGCCGTTGGGTTCAGGCGGAAAACGAAAGCGCAGCTTGTTTTGCGGCATGCCGTTTCGCAAGTCTTCCTCTATGATTTGTTCGATGAAATTTAGGGAACGTTCTTCAGTGGCCATACTAAAATATTGAAGCGCAAAGGTAGTAAAGAAGTCGTTAGTTCAAGGCGTATCCTTCATCATGAAGAAGCGCGGATCGGGCAGATTTGATACCTTTGCACCTATGGGAATTATACGACTCACCAATGTCCGCACGTTCAGCTTCCACGGCTGCCTCGAAGAAGAAAGCCGCATCGGATCGGATTACCGCGTTGACCTGGAAGTAAAAGCCGATTTACGCAAAGCGAAAGTCACGGATGAACTCGCCGACACTGTCGATTATGTGTACCTCAATCGCGTCATCATCGAGGAAATGGCTATTCGTGCCAAGCTACTCGAACATGTAGCCCACCGCATTGTGAGCCGGATTTTTGCCGATAAACCAGAAATTTCCACCATACGCCTTTCTGTTGCAAAACTCAATCCACCGATCGGTGGTGACGTCGCATCGGTGGCCGTTGAATTAGAAGAATTTAGGTCGTAAAACGCGCGTTTCCGCCAACAGAATGGCTATTTTTTTGCGCTTTCTTTCCCTTTTCCGATAAAATTGGTTAGATTTGCCGTCCATTCAAATCATGGCGTCGTGGCCGAGTGGCTAGGCTGGGCTCTGCAAAAGCTCCTACAGCGGTTCGAATCCGCTCGATGCCTCCAAAACCTCCTGTAACGGGAGGTTTTTTTATGGTTTTCGGTTAAGGGAATCGGCGCGTTGTTCGATCTTATTGACGACGTCATCCACAATGCGTGTCTGTTTCGGGAAGAGTCCTTTTGCCAATAATACCGCACCGGAAATAGCCAGGATCAGGCTGATAATGTTTTTGATCAATAAGA
>DATGXZ010000345.1:0-5941 GCA_035298445.1 Flavobacterium sp. | reverse complement strand
GATTACTTCCGCACCATCAAGGGCGTGGGCTACAAATTTGAGATTGGATGAGCCTAAACTTCAAGAAGTCATATAAGTTTGCCTTAAAATCGTCTTTATACGTTTCTGTTTTCGCCACGTCGCTGGCCGGTATTGTCGAATACTTCTTTTTCTTCACCGACTGGCCTTCTTTAACCGCGTTCCTGGCGGCCCTTGGAATCCCGCTTTTCATTTTCTCCTTTTTCGTGATCCAGTACCGGGTGGAGGTCTTTATTTACCGCCGGGTCAAGAAAATCTACGACGACGTGTCGTTCCTGGACGCCAGTTCCCTTCGCAAACAGCCCATCACCACCGATATGGCGACGCTCACCCGGGAGGTGAAGAAGTTCGCTACGGAGAAAAAGATCGAAATCGAAACCCTTAAGGAGCGCGAGGAGTACCGCCGCGAATTCCTCGGAAATGTATCCCATGAACTCAAAACGCCGCTTTTTACCGTCCAGGGCTACCTGCTGACGTTGCTCGACGGCGCGATGAACGACAAGAACATCCGCAAGAAATACCTGCAACGGGCTGAGAAAGGGGTCGAGCGGCTGATCTACATCGTGCAGGATCTCGACATGATCACCAAGCTCGAAACCGGCACCGTCAGTCTGTCGATTTCCGAATTCAATATCATCGAAGTGGTGCAAGCCGTTTTCGATTTGCTCGAAATGAAGGCCGAGCAGAAGAACATCATCCTCACGTTCGACAATAAATACGTGCGGCCCATTATTGTGGCGGCCGACCGCGAGAAGGTGCAGCAAGTGGTGATGAACCTGGTGGTCAATGCCATCAAATACGGCCGTCAGAACGGATCGGTCGAGGTAGGATTCGAAGATCTGACCGAAGAAAAGATGATCGTACGGGTCACCGACGACGGCGAAGGCATCGAAAAACAACACATCCCGCGCTTATTTGAACGTTTTTACCGCGTAGACAAAAGCGGTGGGCGTGAGGAAGGCGGCTCCGGACTCGGTCTCTCAATCGTCAAGCACATCGTAGAAGCCCATGACGAGGCTATTTTCGTGGAAAGTACGCCCGGGAAAGGGTCGGAATTCTCATTTACCCTCGAAAAGGCAAAATAGTTTTTTCCATTCGACAGAGGTTTTCTTTTTCGGAAGTCCGGAATACAACACCACATCCTCTAGTTGGGAAATCCGGAACTTGTCCTGTGTCGCATACGGCAGTAACCCTTCTTTCTTCATACGGCGCGCAAGGTATTCCTGCTCGGTTTGTCCGGGCGTAGGGATAAGAAATGCCTTCTTGCCCAGTTTCGCCAGGTCCATCAGCGTAGTATAGCCGGAACGGCAGATCACGACGCCGCTTTCGTTGAACGCCTGCTGCAACTCAGCCGATCCCATATAGTTATAAAAGGTAATGGTACCTTCCTGCGACACGACCTGTTCGGCTTCGACCACGCCCCTGACAAACAAGACGCGATTGGGATAGCCGGCGAGTTCACGGCGGAGGATCTCTTCCAGCATACCCCGCTGTGGTTCGGGCCCCGATAAAATGACCATAACGTCGTATTTCCGTTGTAACGGCTGTTTTTCAAGGCGGCTTAGCGGGCCGAGGTAGCGGAGTTTCAATCCGGTTTTCTTCAGGTGGCCCAATTTGCCAGAAAGGTTCGGTTTCTTTTCAAAATCGGGAATCCAGCATTCGGTGAACTTTTTCACCACGGCACGATGCAGTTGGGTCGTGATCCAGGAAGTGTTGCCCGACAGCACGTTCAGTTGGTGTGTCATGAACACCGACGGCACTTTCTTGCTGAACACACCCAGGCGGTTATCCGATATGATGCCGTCCAGGTCGTATTCTTTTACCCATCCTTTGACAATGCGGTGTTCCTCGAGCACAGCTTCTATCATGCGCGGACTGTTCTTTAGCAGTTTCCACTTGAAATTCCGGCCTTCCTTGGCATATTCGATTTGATAGGAGGGAAGTTCGAGCAGCGTATCGTCTGGGAATTCTTTTTTCAAAAGGTCAAGTGCCTGTCCGTCGGAAGCGAGTATCGGACGGAAACCCAGCGCTTTCAGCTCGCGGATGATGGGAATACAGCGGGCGGCATGGCCCAAACCCCAGTTCAGAGGGGCGACGAGGATGGTTGTAGGGCGTTGGTCCACAGTAAGGAATGTTTTGGCAAAAGTAGTGCTATTTGCCGTCCGCGAGATTTCCTTACTTTTGCCGAATCATTAAATTATCCCTGTGGGAAGCAAAAACAAACTCAAGCGATTTAAGGAAAACGAAACCTTCGACAATGTCGTCCAGCCCACGCGAGACGATATGGTAAACGGTATTTTTCCGCACAAAGGCAAATGGCGCGACTTCTTCGGCAACGAAAACCCCATCGTATTGGAACTGGGATGTGGAAAAGGGGAATACACGGTCGGACTCGCCTCGCGTTTCCCCGATAAAAACTTCATCGGCATCGACATCAAAGGCGCGCGTTTCTGGCGTGGGGCCAAGGCAGCATTGCAGTCGGGCATCCGAAACGCAGCGTTCCTGCGCACACAGATCGAGTTGGTGGAATACGCTTTCGCGGAAGCGGAAGTCGACGAGATTTGGATCACCTTCCCCGATCCGCAAATCAAATACAAACGCACCAAGCACCGGATGACGAATGCGTCGTTTTTGGAGCGGTATAAAAAAATCCTCAAGCCGGGCGGACTCATGCACCTGAAAACCGACAGCGAATTCATGCACGGTTATACGCTGGGGCTGCTTCACGGACTCGGCCACGAGGTCCTGTACGCCAACCACAACATTTATCGCAACGAGGGCGCTCCGGCGGAAGTTACTGGAATACAGACATTTTACGAGTCGCAATATTTGGAAGTTAACAAACCGATTACGTATATTCGGTTTCGGATTAATTAGCGGGTTGAGGAGCGAGTACCAAGGAGCAAGTATCGAGTATCAAGGAGCGGGCAGCAAGACGGAACGCCCAAGTGACAACGGGTCTGGTGCCTGAAAACGTCTAAGTAAGCCACTACGTTCTTTGCTCTTTGCTCTTTGCTCTTTCCTCTCGACTCATAGTTCTTTTCCTAATCTCCGCCGCCCAACACCTTATGTACTACCTTACGCCGCTTTTTATCGGCTTTGCCTCAGCCACACTGGGCATCACCCCACCCGGACTTATCAACATGACCGTGGCGAAGGTGGCGTTGAACGAAGGTAAGGTACGCGCCTTGGTGTTTGCCGCGGGCGCGAGTGTGGTCGTGCTGATGCAGTCGCTTGTAGCCCTGCTCTTTGCCCGTTACATCAACACCCATCCGGGCGTAGTGATTTTATTGCGTGAAGCCGGGCTGGCGGTTTTCCTGGTGCTGACCGTCTATTTTTTCTTTTTCGCCCAGAAGCCTAAGCCCGTGCGGGAAGTGACCAAACTAAAGAGCAAGAAAAGCCGTTTTTTCCTCGGGATGTTGCTGTCGGCATTGAATTTTTTCCCAATTCCGTTTTACGTATTCCTCAGTGTTACGCTGTCGAGCTACCAGTATTTTTCGTTCGAGAAACTGTTCGTCTCGACCTTCTCGATTGGCACCGCAACGGGCTCGTTTTTCGGCTTTTACTGTTACGTGGCGTTTTTCAGTAAACTCGAATCGCGTACGGCCGGACTCATCCGCAACATGAATTATATCATCGGATCCATCACCTTGTTGATTTCGCTGATTACCATCGTCAATATCATCCGATACTACTACTGATGGCCGATAACGAGAACTTTTTTGAAAAGGTATACGAAGTCGTTCGACGCATCCCGGAGGGAAAAGTCACCTCGTATGGCGCCATTGCCAACCATCTGGGCACCGCCCGTTCCGCCCGTATGGTCGGTTGGGCCATGAACGCCTGTGCGGGACGCGATGACGTGCCGGCCCATCGGGTTGTCAACCGCAACGGTGTGCTGACCGGAAAATTCCACTTCCAGGGCACGAACCTGATGCAACAATTACTCGAAAACGAAGGCATCCGGGTGGAAGACAACCAGGTTGTCGATTTCGAGAAGCACTTCTGGCAACCCCACTAAATCAACGATACGGCAGCGTCACGACAAACCGGGCACCTTCCCCTTCCGGGGCATAGTGCAAGTAGCCGCCATGCGCTTCGGTGATGTTGCGCGACAACGTCAACCCAATGCCCGCGCCTTCCTTTCGGGTGGTGAAAAACGGCTGGAAGATTTTGTCTCGTATTTCTTTTTCAACGCCTTTTCCCGAATCCCAAAGGGTGATATAGAGGCGGTGGTTCTCTGCGATAGACGCGATCCGAATGGCTTTAGGCGCCTGGTCTTTTACCGCATGCACGCTATTGGTGAGGAGGTTGATGATGACCTGCTCCATCTGCTGCCGGTCAAGGTCAATCACAACTGCCGGTATATCGGTTTCAACCGCGATGCCCTCACTGTCGAATACGGGTTGCATCAGGCTCACGCACGAGGAGATAAGTTCAGGCAGGGAAGTCGCCACCTTTGCGGGCGACGGTAGCAGTGTCAGTTTGCGGTAATTCTCCACAAACGATTGCAGGTGCTGGGTACGGTTGGATATCGTCGACAGGCTTTTCCGCACATCGTCGAGGTCGTCGTCGGTGATGGTATCGCCCGAAAACACCTCTTGCAGGCTTTGTGAAAGCGAATGGATCGGCGTCAGCGAGTTCATCAGCTCGTGTGAAATCACGTTCATCAGGTTGATCCAGGCCTGTTTTTCTTTTTTCTCGACGACCGATTGGATGCTGTCAAGCAGGATACTGTAATAAGTATGACCAAACGAATCGGTTCTCGATGTGCGTACGGAGAAAGTCTGTGTTTCACTTTCGTCGATGCGGATATCGGCCGATGTTTTCATCTCGGCAAAGTCACTCTTCTCGATGACAGCACAAAAGGAGGGCAGCCGGTCTTTCAGCATCTTCCATTGCCGGAAGGCCGGTACACCGAAAACCCCCGAGAATTGTCGGTTCATCAGGAAGATGGTCCAGTCATCGTCTTCTTTCCGAAGGATGAGGATAGCAGTATCGATGTCGTGCAGTATCGTTCGAAACAATTCTTCCCGCGATACCTGTTCGTGCTGTTTCTGCCGCTGCGTTTCGAAAAGTCGGTAGAGTGTGGCATAATTCCCCGTGCGATACGAAGCCGGAAGGCGTGACGAGAAGTCGTTTTGGAGGATAGCTTCTATCGTTTTGTCATATACCAGGGCGCGGCTGCGGATGGCCTGGTACAAGGCGGCCAATGCTAGTAATGCAAAGAAGAACAGCAGCAATCCGGTGTACGGATAGCCGTATCCAAACAGCAGCCCCGATCCGCCCAGCATCAGTGCCACCAATAGTACCCTGAGGAATAACTGCGTAGCCGACGTCATGACAAGTCAGGATTGATGCCGTATTTTTCGAGTCGACGGTAGAGCGCCCCGCGCGAGAGCCCCAGTTCTTCGGCGGTCCGGCTTACGTTGCCGCCATGTTTGGCAAGGGCGCGTTCGATGGCATTGCGTTCGAGTCCGGACAGGCCTGTTTCGGTTTCTTCCTCCTCTACGGGAACGAAGTCGAGTATGTCAAGGTCGCGCACGCTGATCGGACTCCCGTCGCTCAGGATCACCGCGCGTTCGATTTTGTTTTCCATCTCCCGGATGTTGCCCGGCCACGGATAGCGTTCCAGCCATTCGAGATTTTCGGGCGCAAAAGTGAGAGCCGGCATTTCATACTTCATGGCTTTTTCGGCGAGAAGGAATGCCGCCATTGGCACAATATCCCCTTTGCGTTCCCGCAGCGGCGGAAGGGTGATTTCCATGGTATTGATCCGATAGAAGAGGTCTTCCCGGAACTGCTTTTCCCGCACCTCTTTTCGAATGTCGCTATTTGTCGCCGAGATGATCCGGACATTCAGCGGTCGTGGTTTGCTTTCTCCCAGGCGCACCACTGATTTCGTCTGCAACACCGACAGTAG
>DATGXZ010000344.1:0-2668 GCA_035298445.1 Flavobacterium sp. | reverse complement strand
ACATTGTCGAGGCTCAGGTCGTGACCAGCGTTGAGTCCGAGTCCGACGCGCTGCGCCGCATGGGCTGCTTCTACATACGGCCGGATGCCTTCGCGGTTGCCGAGACCAAACTGATGGGCGTAGGATTCCGTATATAGTTCTACACGATCGGTTCCGGTCTCCGCCGCTCCTTCGACCTGGTCGGGGTCGGGATCGACGAAAATGGAGACACGGATACCATTTTGTTTGAATTCGGTGACCATTTCGCTGAGAAAGGCGCGGTGTTTGCGGGTGTCCCAACCAGCGTTCGACGTGATGGCTCCGGGCGGATCGGGTACGAGCGTGACCTGGTCAGGACGCACTTCGAGTACGAGATCGATGAACTTTTTGTCAGGATTGCCTTCGATATTGAATTCGGTCGACACAACCTTCTTAAGGTCGCGCGCATCCTGATAACGGATGTGTCGCTCATCGGGCCGCGGATGGACGGTGATGCCCTGGGCACCGAACCGCTCGATATCGGCGGCGACCTTCAAAAGGTCGGGCACATTGCCTCCGCGGGCGTTCCGCAGGGTGGCGATTTTGTTGATATTGACACTAAGTTTTGTCATAATGGCGTTTAATTGCGTGACAGCGGCACAAATTTACGAAGGAAACGACGGCCCGTTGCGCCAAAATTGGTTATTTTGCAATGCATAAAGTACGAACCATGAGTGAAATTACGGATTTCATTAACCGCGATTTCCGCCCGATCGACAGCCGTGAGACGGTGGGCAGCATGCAGGATTTTTTTGCTGAAGTCGAATTTTCCCACTTCCCGGTAACGGAAGAAGGCGTGTATATCGGCAGTTTGGCCAGTGAAGACGTCGAAACCTTTGACCTGACAAAAACGGCGGGCGACTATCGTTTTGCGCTGGAAGGTTTCTTCGCCCGCACGACCATGACCTGGTTCGACGTGATGGAAGTATTTGCACGCAATGAAACCAATGTGACGCCGGTACTCGACGACAAAAACCAATACGTGGGGTATTACGAACTGGCGGAAGTCATTCGCTTCTTCAACGAGACGCCGTTTTTGAAAGAACCGGGCGGTATCATCATCGTGGAAAAACCGCTGGTCGACTTTTCGATGGCGCAGGTGGTGCAGATTGTAGAGGGCAATAATGGCCGACTACTCGGCTGTTTCGTTTCGAAGGCGACACTTGATACTGTGCAGGCGACAGTCAAAACAGGTGCCGGAAGCATCAACGAGATCATACAGACGTTCCGTCGTTACGATTATGAGGTGATCTCGCACCATGACGAAGACAATTACCTGAACAATTTGCGGGAGCGGTCGGATTATTTGGATCGGTACCTGAATATTTAATTAGCGAATGAGATGATGAGCGAATTAGCGAATGATGGAGGGGAGCGCAGTAGTAAGGGCATCCATCCTTTCAAAAAAACCGCAGCCGCTCTATCCAGCCACAACGCGCGTCATTCGTCACAAATGCGACATGGGGTGATTTTCCAAAACGCGGACAGGGTCTATCCGGACGTGCTTCCATTCGCTAATTTCCCCATTCGCTAATCCGCTAATTACCATGAAAGTCGCCATCTACGGTCAATACTACCAAAATTCTACCGAACCGATCATACGGGACATCTTCCTGTTCTTCAACGCCAACGGGGTAGAAATGGTGATAGAGGCGCAGTTCCTGCAATTGCTTTACGAAAAAGAACTCGTTCGGAAACCGTATCGGACTTTCACTTCGCATGCTGAGCTCGACGAGTCGTTTGACCTACTGATCAGCATCGGCGGCGATGGCACCATCCTGAGGGCGGCGGCATTGGTGCGGGATTCGAGGATTCCGATCCTGGGGGTAAATGCGGGTCGTCTGGGATTCCTGGCATCGGTGCAAAAAGACAATATCGCGGAATTCCTGCAGTATGTCGTCGACCGGAATTATACGATTTCGGAGCGCTCGGTGCTGGAGGTGCACTCCGATCCGGACAACCAGGCTCTTACCGACATCAATTTCGCGTTGAACGAGGTGTCGGTAAGCCGGAAAGACACGACTTCCATGATCACGATCGAAACGTGGCTGAACGGGGAGTTCCTGAACGCCTATTGGGCGGACGGACTCATCCTGGCTACACCAACGGGTTCTACGGGTTACTCGCTGAGTTGTGGTGGGCCCATACTGACGCCGGAAACGCAAAGCCTGGTCATTACACCGATTGCACCACACAATCTCAATGCGCGGCCTTTGGTGATTCCCGACAACGTAGAGGTGCGGTTTCGGGTGAGCGGTCGTGAGGAACAGTACCTAGTGTCGCTCGACTCGCGCATTACAACCGTCACGAATGAGTCGGTGTTGACCGTGCGTAAAGCCGGTTTCACGATCCGGATGGCCGAAATTCCGGGTGAGACTTTCCTGAAGACCCTACGAAAAAAACTGCTGTGGGGGGAAGACCGTCGGAATTGATGAAGACCGACACCTATATTATATAGGTCCCAAAAATACGATTCCCTGTTATATCGCGTTTTAGGAAGTGTTGTCAGGGGCGCCTGCCTTCGGTTTGCCACTTAATTCAGGTGTTTTAACGAAGCGGGCACTTACTACACATCTTAATTGTTATATTTGCACGCTATTTTGAATCCTATGGGAAGGATCCTCAGGGCCTTTATTTTGTTGTTGGTTAC
>DATGXZ010000343.1:0-2850 GCA_035298445.1 Flavobacterium sp. | reverse complement strand
TGCCTACTGCCCACTGCCTACTGCCTACTGCCTACTGCCTACTGAAAACTATTTTCCCTACCTTCACGCCAAAAATCACGTATGGCGCATCTTCCGAAAGGGGATAAGAAACTCCTAAACGCCTGGGCCTTCTACGACTGGGCGAATTCCGTCTACCCGCTGACCATTTCCTCGGCGGTGTTTCCTGTGTTTTATACCTTGTTGTATTCCATCCGCGGAGAAGGCGACTACATTACCGTCTTTGGGATGGAAATGAAGAACTCAGCGCTGATCAGTTTTACTAGCGCGGCCGCCTTCCTCGTCATTTCCTTTATGTCGCCCCTGCTATCGGGTGTGGCGGATTATGTAGGGAACAAAAAAGCCTTTATGCGCTTCTTCTGTTACCTCGGAGCGCTGTCGTGCATCGGTCTCTATTGGTTCGACCTCAACATGATCTATCCGGGGCTACTCTGCTACTTCATGGGACTCATCGGGTTCTGGGGCAGTCTGGTATTTTATAACTCGTACCTCCCCGATATTGCGTTTCCAGAGCAACAGGACGCCATCAGTGCAAAGGGGTATTCCCTTGGCTACATCGGAAGCGTGCTGCTGCTGATCGTCAACCTCGCGCTTATCCTGATGGCCGACGGAGAAGCCGAAGCCGAGCAGGCCATGCGTCTCAGTTTTGTGATGGTAGGCATCTGGTGGATCGGTTTCAGCCAATATACCTATCGCTACCTGCCCAAAGGGGCCGGAGCCGGACACAAAGTAAACGGCGCCGTGCTCTTAAACGGTTTCCGGGAACTGCAAAAAGTAGGGAAGGCCCTGTCAGGCAACATACGCCTTCGCCGTTTTCTGGGCGGATTCTTCGTCTATAGTATGGCGGTGCAGACCGTTATGTTGGCCGCGACCTATTTTGGTGCACAGGAAATCGAATGGAAAAAATACGGGGCCGATCCGAGTATGGGGCTCATCGTGTGCATCCTCGTTATCCAATTGGTGGCGGTGTTGGGTGCCTACATGACGTCAAAGGCCTCGGCACGCTTCGGGAACATTCCCGTACTGGTCGTCATCAACGCCTTTTGGATGTGTTTGTGCGCCACGATGTATTTCGTCACCACACCCAACCAATTCTACATCATGGCCGCGTTGGTCGGTATCGTCATGGGCGGCGTACAGTCGCTGTCGCGGTCTACCTATTCGAAATTTCTGCCCGAAACAGAAGACACCGCTTCCTATTTCAGTTTCTACGACGTAGCCGAGAAAATCGGCATCGTTCTGGGTATGTCGGTTTATGGCGTGATTGACCAGTATACTGGCAGTCCGAGGTTCGCGACGGTGTTCCTCGCCAGCTTCTTCCTGATAGGATTACTTTTATTGCTGCGAATTCCGGCCCGCACTTCCTCAAAACAGTAAATTCTGTATATTTGGCACTTCACAAACCCAACTTTATGAAAACAATGCAGTGGCTCCGCGCCGGGATTCTCATGATTGCCGCCGTGTGCGCCGTCTCGTGCGAAGGAGATATTGAACCGATTGGCTCGCAAACCACGGATCCTAATAACCCAACCAATCCCACCAACCCGTCTTCCGGTGATTACTGGCCGATGGCGCTCAACAATAAATGGGAGTTCAACAACGACGGTACGGCACAGCCTCCAATGACAATCGTCGGCACAGACCAGTTCGGTGGTAAAACGTATTACCGATATGATAACTTCGTCGGACAATCGTTGGGCGGTTCTACTTTCGGCGGCAATATCTGGACAAACAAAACCGGCGCCAACTACTACCTCCGCGCTAAGGTGTCTATCCCCGCTACCGATATCACTCCTGCCATCGATATCTCGCCTATCGAGTTTATTGTCTTGAAAGACAACCTTCCAGTAGGGGGTACGTGGACGGAGACTGTTTCGCAAACCACCACTATTGAAGGACTTCCGCCTGTTCCGAGTACCGTCGAAAGCACCGGGACCATCATGGAGAAAGATATCTCGGTTACTGTCAACGGCGTAGTGTATAATAATGTGATCGCGGTGAAGATCGTGCAGAATTCCCTGGGCGAAACCACTGAGAACTATTATTGGTATGCCAAAGACATCGGACTCATAAAATACCGCAATTACATCGCATCGGAGCCTTACGACGAAACGTTTGAGGTTACCTCTTATGTCGTAAATTGACGAACGTATACGTTCTTTAAAGCCGCCGTATGGCGGCTTTTTATTTGGCACAATCCTTGACCAAGGGGAGCGGCCATACGCTGAAAACATCCGATTTTTCCTTGATTATCAGCATGCTATTTCCTATGAAGGCGATTAGTCGTATCTTCATAGTAGATTCAACCTGACAAAATGACGTTACTACCATTATGCCGAACCAGAAAATCATGACCTTTGACAGCCTTTCCTTCCAGGAGTTCGATCACGAAGCGGACCTGATTCCGTTGATGACCCCGGAAGACGAAGAGGAAATGGATAAGGAGAAACTACCCCAGTCATTACCCATCCTGCCGCTCCGCAATACCGTCCTGTTCCCCGGCGTGGTCATTCCAATCACCGCGGGGCGCGATAAATCCATCCGCCTGATCAACGACGCCAATGCCGGCGACAAGACCATTGGCGTGGTGTCGCAGATCAACGAGGAAGACGAAGACCCTACGCCGAACGACATCAATAAAATCGGCACCGTTGCCAGCATCCTCCGCATCCTCCGCATGCCCGACGGCAACGTGACCGTCATCCTGCAGGGTAAAAAACGCTTCGAAATCGATGAGGTCACCACCGAAGTGCCCTACATGCGCGCCACGGTGAAGGAAGTGCCGGAAACCCGTCCGGCGAATGGCGATAAAGAGTTCACCGCCATCATCGA
>DATGXZ010000342.1:0-2654 GCA_035298445.1 Flavobacterium sp. | reverse complement strand
ATCCTGAGGGACGAGGGCCGAGGTTGCCGGATCAGCTTTCTCTTTGGCCGCTGAATCCTGGCCGATTACGAGTTCGTTGTTGTCGCGATCCTTATAATCGGGTTTGTTCTGGATGCTGTTCGGCGCAATGATGCAGGTATTGTAATGGGGGCCGGTGAAGTCATATTCCGGTAGGTCGTCAAGTTGGGTGCTGTTGAAACGGATCAGGCAGTGGTTGAACAGGAAGGGCTGATCGGCGTCGGTGAGGTCAAGTGCCAACGCCACCTGGTTGCTGCCGTAGATGATACAGTTGTCAAAGTCCGCCTGTTCGATTGGGAAGGTCTGGGCATTTTCGCCTTCGGTATAGTTCTTCAGCAACACCGTCGATTGCTGCGACGACGGCCAGTCGTTGTTGAATGTGCAGTGGTTGAAACGGTAATTACCACCATCGACCAATGCCAGTGCGTATTGGCCGGCGTTGTTGACGACCACGTTACGACCGTCGATCGTACCGCCGCGCGACAGGATGCCGAAATTCGAATGGTCGAAAATCTTGGAGTCGGTAATGTTGAGTGGTACATCCTGCTCTACGACAAAAGCCGCGATGCCGTTCTTTGACGTCAGGTGGCGTACCTGTGCCGCACTGCCCTGACGAAGGTACACGAAGCCCCATTGTCCGGGCACATCAGAATAAAGGGGTTCAAGGCGGTCGCCTTCAAAAATGACTTCGTTGTCTTCGGTGCCTTCCGGCGACAATTCGCCTGCGATGTTGAGGCTTCCGCCGGGTTGCACGATCAGTCCCGATTCGGCATGAAAATGCACCCGCGCACCGGGCTGTATCGTCAGGCTTTCGCCGTCCGGCACGCTGGCAAATCCATAGACCACATAGGGTTTATCGTTGCCCCAGGTAAATTCATCACCGTTTTCGGGATGGTCGTGCTGCAGGCTGCGGCCCAATATCAATTGTTCTTCTCCGTTGGCGTCGACCCCGATGGGCACGCCGGTGTAGAGTCCTTCGTCGTTGCGGCCCGGGTAAATGAAATACGCGTCCTGGATGAGCGTCACCAGTTCGACGGTCTGCTCGTGCGTGCTGCCCCCGTCGAAGACAATCTGGTCGGTATAAAGGAAATCGGCCGGGTTTGCATCGGCCACATCCGCCGTGACTTCGATGAAGATATAAAGACTATCATGGGCCAGCAGTTCGACATTTTCGAAACTGCGGTTGTTGTCGCCCACGAGTCCGTCGACGGTCATGCGGTATTTCGACGCCTGGCCTTTGCGGAATCCGATAGTGGGAATCGAAATATCGTCGTCGCTGCGGTTGTAGACTTTTAGGTTATACGTACTTGACCCGATGTTGCGGAACACAGTATCGAGGTACACAGTATCGCGGGAAAAACGCAAATCGCCTTTAGAGGCACTGAACTCGAAGTCGGAGCGACAGGAAACAAAAACCAGCGTAACGGCGGCCGACAGGAACAGTAAGAGTGAACGCATGCAACGGAATTTTGGGTAAATATAGGGAGAATTGACAATGGAATGGGCCGGAAAACGCATGAGAAAATACGAAAACCGGTCGCCACCCTGTCGAATACTTCCCTGATAACGGCAAAATCCCCGGGTTATTTCAGCGGGGCGTTTCGTAAATTTGCAGGCCGAATAGGTGTGGGGCGGAGAAGGATGCGTGAGGGATGGAAGCGGCAGCCTTTGCGAAGTGCAACGGAGCAAAGCTATAGCGGACAGCCCGACGGCGCACTGCGGGAAGTTGAATAGGGTAGTGTACTGCCTACTGCAACTGCCCACTGCCCACTGAGAAGGCGCCGGCACGCCCCAACCTACATTACAACGTAAACCCTGGACAGGAAGAGGTTACATAGAAACTGAATGCACAAAATATGGCCATAGACAAAGAAAAAGCACTGGAAATGTGCAACCGTTTTTCAAAGAATACGCTGATGGAGCACCTCGGGATCGAGTATATCGATGCGGGGGATGATTTCCTGAAGGCGAGCATGCCGGTGAACCCGCAGGTGCACCAACCGATGGGCCTGCTGCACGGTGGGGCTACGGTGGCGCTGGCGGAAAGTGTGGGCAGTGCGGCGTCGCTGATGTTCATCAACCCCGAGGTGCAGGAGGTGCGGGGCATCGAGATCTCGGCCAACCACCTGAAAAGCAAACGAAACGGTATGGTATATGGCACGGCGCGTATCATCCACCAGGGACGGAGCCTGCATTTGTGGGAAATCCGGGTCGAGGACGAGAACGGGGCGCTGATTTCGCTTTGCAAACTGACGAATATGATTTTACCGCGCCGCCGATGAACCTGGACGAACTACTTGGTAGGGCGTTGCGATGCCAGGCAGAAGGGCGTCCGTTTGTGGTCTACCGCAAGCCGGAGGCCGAGACGGTGCAGGCGCTCTTCCAGACGGATGCTACGCCCTATCCGGTTGATTTTTCAGCGGCGGGCTATGTATTTGCACCCTTTGACGGCGTGCCCCTGTGGATTCCGGCCGCGCGTGCCGAACGCCATTCCGCCTCGTGGAAAGCCCGACCGTTTGTGCGGGCATCGCAGGTGGTAGTGGAGGACGCTTCGGCACGGGAACATCATGTGGCGCTGGTGCGGAAAGGGGTGGAGGCGATACGTGACGGTCGTTTTGACAAGGTGGTCTTGTCAC
>DATGXZ010000341.1:0-4361 GCA_035298445.1 Flavobacterium sp. | reverse complement strand
TCCGGTTGACACCCATATCCACCGACTGATGTGGCGCTGGGGCCTGTCGGATGGCAAAAGCGTCGTGCAGACAGAACGGGATGCGAAAAAGCTGTTTCCAAAAGACCGCTGGAACGACCTGCACCTACAGATCATCTTCTACGGCAGGGAATACTCACCTGCCCGCGGTCTCAACCTCGATAAAGACCTCATTACCCGAACAATCGGACGAAAGGAAGTCCTTCGGGAATGGGCCAAAAAAACGCCCGCTGTCAAATAACAGCGGGCTTTCTTTTTAGTTGGCGATGTGCTCGACTTTGATACTACCTACTTTGAGTACGGTAAGCGCTTTGGAATAATTCAATAAAAACGAAACAGTCTCTTTCTTAGGATTCATCTTCGGGGCCGCCACAGGTTTCTTCGCGTAGAGTTTTGCCATAACAGGTGTTTGTTTATGGCATTACAACGCAGAAGCGCGCCCCTTAGTATTAATTGGTCAAAATAATTTGATGCTTGTTAATAAGTTTTCGAAGGTTCATCAATGCATACCGCATACGACCCAATGCCGTGTTGATAGAAACGTCGGTCGCTTCGGCAATTTCCTTGAAACTTAAGTCCTGGTAGATCCGCATAATCAACACTTCACGCTGGTCGTCAGGGAGTTCGTCGATCAGTTTCTTCAGGTCTTTCTCCACCTGTGTTGTGATCATACGCGCTTCCATGTTCGGAACATCATCCGAAAGGACGGAAAAGATAGAGAACTCTTCGGTTTCCCGGAAAAGCGGCATCTTCTTCCCTTTGCGGAAGTGGTCGACCACCAGGTTGTGTGCAATGCGCATCACCCATGGAAGAAATTTTCCCTCCTCATTATACGAGTCGGATTTCAGCGTCCGGATGACCTTCATGAACGTATCCTGGAAAATATCATCGGATACATCATGATCACCTACTTTCGAGTAGATGAAACCGTAAATTTTAGATTGGTGACGGTTGATAAGTGCGGCCAGAGCACTTTCGTCTCCTGCCACGTACTGCGATACCAATAAAGCGTCGGGGGTGTTAACAAGAGCCATACGATTACCTTTTGTGTTTTTGATTGAGATAAAACTAAAAAGTAATGTTGCGGAATAGGCGCTGTTAATTAAAGATTAATGTTGAGCCAAATATAATATAAACATTTTCTAAAACACAACGTCAAAAATAAAATTTAACATATTTTGTATAATAATCCGGGTTTTACATGAGATACGATATCGTTTTCGGCCAAATCCTGATGATTTTCAATTCGTAAGAATTTACGGATTCGCTTCGTTTTTCCCCTTCCCCCCTTTTCGCTACCTTTGCGGAACGGTTTTTTTCAAAGACCTTACTTCCCAAAAATTGCTTGTTCAACCTATGAAAACCGACATCACGGCACTCGAGCCGAAACACCATATTATTATCAAAGGTGCCCGCATGCACAACCTCAAAGAGCTGGATGTGGCCATTCCGCGCAACAAGCTGGTTGTCATTACCGGACTCTCGGGTTCGGGGAAATCGAGCCTGGCCTTTGATACGCTCTACGCAGAAGGACAACGGCGCTACGTCGAAAGCCTGTCGTCGTATGCCCGGCAGTTTCTCGGGCGACTCGACAAGCCAAAAGTCGAATATATCAAAGGTATCGCACCCGCCATCGCCATTGAGCAGAAAGTCAATACGACCAACGCCCGCTCGACTGTCGGAACGTCAACGGAGATATACGACTACCTGAAGTTACTGTATGCACGCATCGGACGGACATTTTCACCGGTATCCGGCCAAGAGGTACGCAAACACACCGTCACCGACGTAGTAGAGACGGTCAAAACCTTTGAAGCGGGAAGCCGTTGGCTCTTGCTGGCGCGCATCGTCGACGACGGAAAGCGCACCCTCAAAGAAAAACTGTCTATCCTGCTCCAACAGGGATTTGCCCGGATCTTCGCTGACGGCCAGATGCTCCGTATTGAAGACATGTCGGAAGAACATCTGTCTGCCAAAGAACTGTTCCTCATCATCGACCGGATTGTGGTCAGCCGCGAGGAAGATTTCTACAACCGTTTGTCCGACGCCGTCCAAACTGCGTTCTTTGAAGGAAAAGGTGAATTGTTCCTGCAGGATGCCGCCGGTCCTACCCGACTGTCGTTCAGCAACCGATTTGAACTCGACGGTATTTCGTTCCCTGAGCCAAATGTCCACCTCTTCAGTTTCAATAATCCCTACGGCGCCTGCCCGGTCTGCGAAGGATACGGCAACGTCATCGGGATCGACGAAACGCTGGTCGTGCCAAATACCTCCCTGTCGATCTATGAGAACGCGGTGTACGCCTGGCGCGGCGAAAGCATGAGTTGGTACCGCGACCAATTGGTAAACAACGCCTATCGCTTCGACTTTCCCATCCATAAACCCTATTTCCAGTTGTCGGATGAACAGCGGGAGTTGCTTTGGAAAGGGAACAACTATTTTACCGGCCTCACCGATTTCTTCCGCGAACTCGAAGAGAAAAACTACAAGATACAGAACCGGGTGATGCTGTCGCGCTACCGCGGAAAAACGAAATGCCACGCCTGTAAAGGCAAACGCCTGCGGCCGGAAGCCGATAATGTGCGGGTGTATGGCAAGACCATTTCCGATCTGGTTGACATGCCTATCCGTAGATTGGTTGATTTTTTTGGAGGGATGGAATTGTCCGAATTCGACAACAAAATCGCCAAACGACTGCTGACGGAAATCAACAACCGACTGAAGTTCTTATCGGATGTCGGACTCGATTACCTGACGCTCAACCGTAATTCAGCTTCCTTGTCGGGTGGTGAATCGCAACGCATCAACCTGGCGACCTCCCTCGGAAGCAGCCTGGTCGGTTCGATGTATATACTTGACGAACCCAGCATCGGCCTGCATCCAAAAGACACAGAACGACTCATAGAGGTCCTTATCTCCCTTCGCGACCTTGGAAATACAGTCATTGTGGTCGAACACGACGAAGACATCATGCGCGCGGCCGATGTGATTATCGATATCGGACCCGAAGCCGGTTCACACGGCGGCGAACTCGTCGCACAGGGCAGCTTTGACGAAATCCTGAAAAGTGATTCGCTTACCGCAGGCTATCTCGGTGGCACGCTCGAAATCAAAGTCCCGGAAAGACGACGGAAATCCAATACCTATATCGACATCCTCGGCGCCCGTGAAAACAACCTCCAAAACCTCGACGTCCGTTTTCCACTCGAAATGCTGACGGTAATTACGGGTGTATCCGGAAGTGGGAAAAGTACACTGGTCAAGAAAATCCTCTACCCCGCCCTCCAGAAAAAGATCGACGGTGTGGGGGAAAAAGCCGGACAGTTCTCGGAAATGCAGGGCTACTACCACAAAGTACAGCAAGTGGAATATGTTGACCAAAACCCCATCGGACGCAGTTCCCGATCGAACCCGGTGACCTATATAAAAGCATATGACGACATCCGCGACGTACTCGCCAAGGAAAAGCTGTCGAAGATCCGCGGCTACCAGGCGAAGCATTTTTCGTTCAACGTAGACGGCGGCCGTTGTGAAACCTGTAAAGGCGAAGGAACCATCAACGTTGAAATGGTGTTCATGGCCGATGTACAGTTGCCATGCGATACCTGTAGCGGCAAACGCTTTAAAAAAGAAATCCTCGAGGTGCAGTTTGAAGGGAAGAATATCGACGACATCCTGACTATGACCATTGACGATGCCGTAGCGTTTTTCCGCGAGACGAAGCAAACGAAAATTGTACAGAAACTACAGCCGTTGCAGGATGTAGGATTGGGGTACGTACAATTGGGACAATCCTCTTCTACCCTTTCCGGTGGTGAAGCGCAACGGATTAAACTCGCATCTTTCCTGGTAAAAGGGTCCAATTCGGATAAAACACTGTTCATTTTTGACGAACCGACTACCGGACTCCACTTCCACGATATCAACAAACTGCTCAAGTCGTTTGATGCCCTTCTTGACCGTGGGCACTCCATCATCGTGATCGAACACAACCCCGACCTGATCAAATGCGCCGACTGGATTATTGACCTTGGGCCCGGCGGTGGCGAAAACGGCGGTCTACTGCTCGCGGCGGGTACACCGGAAGAGATCGTCCAGAATCCTAAATCCGAAATCGGTAAGTATTTAGTAGATAAATTGAAAAAATGACGATTATTTAATAAAATAGTTTTTGTTAAAGTAACGATAAAGTCATATAGCGATTCTCTTGATTATCAGGGGAATCGTTTTTTTATATCCTAACACGGAACGCGAAAACGATTTCGTGGCACGCGTTTTGCAAAGTCCTGGTCAAGCCGGAAACGGCGGCACGGCAGCCGAAAAGTGAACAGAGTAGGCAACTG
>DATGXZ010000340.1:0-14681 GCA_035298445.1 Flavobacterium sp. | reverse complement strand
CTTCCACGGCTTCTACAAGCTCGTTTTTGGCGTTCCGGAACCGGATGATGTTGGAATCATCGTACCCATCGGGAAATTTCTCAATCAGGAGATTCAGGATCTCGTTGGTCAATTTCGCGTAGTCGACAATTACTCTTTTCATACAGCAATTATATTATAAATCCAATAAATAAGCAAATAGCAACGGTGCTACAATTGTCGCATCCGATTCAATGATGAATTTTGGCGTGTTGATGTCAAGTTTACCCCACGTAATCTTTTCGTTCGGCACCGCCCCGGAGTACGATCCGTAGCTGGTGGTCGAGTCGGAAATCTGGCAGAAATAGCTCCAGAAAGGCACATCGTGCATTTCCATATCCTGGTAAAGCATCGGCACCACACAGATCGGGAAGTCGCCTGCGATACCGCCTCCAATCTGGAAGAAGCCGACGCCATTCGAACTGTTTTTGGTATACCAGTCTGCCAGGAACGTCATATATTCGATACCCGACTTCATCGTTGACGCCTTCAGTTCGCCTTTGATGACGTAGGAAGCGAAGATGTTACCCATTGTGCTGTCTTCCCATCCTGGTACGACAATCGGCAGGTTTTTCTCGGCCGCGGCATACATCCACGAATCCTTCAGGTCTATTTCATAGTATTCTTCGAGCACGCCCGACAACAGCATTTTATACATGAACTCATGCGGGAAATAACGCTCACCTTTGTCGTCGGCGTCTTTCCATATCTTATAAATGTGCTGCTGCAGCCTGCGGAACGCCTCATGCTCCGGAATACAGGTGTCGGTCACCCGGTTGAGTCCACGCTCAAGCAAGTCCCACTCTTGTTGCGGCGTCAGGTCGCGGTAATTCGGAACCCGCTCATAATGCGAATGCGCTACGAGGTTCATGATGTCTTCCTCGAGGTTCGCGCCAGTACAGGAAATAATCTGCACTTTGTCGCGACGGATCATTTCCGCGAATATTTTTCCCAATTCTGCCGTACTCATGGCGCCGGCCAGCGTCACCATCATCTTCGCGCCATCCTCCAACTGTTGTTCGTAGGCTTTCGCTGCGTCTACCAAAGCGGCCGCATTGAAATGCAGATAATATTTCTGCATGAACTGGCTGATAGGTCCTTTACTCATTGTGTGTTATATTAGGTGGTTGGGCCTTACAACCGCGCACAAGTTACTGCGCCGGGTGCAGGGCATTTTACATTCTCATTCAAAAATCTATCATTTTTTATCGTATCCGAGGATCTTCATGACATCTTCGGATGTCTGTTGGTCCGAGAACACCTCCGTGGCCAGTATGCCGTTTTTATCCCGATCGATCAGGATGTGTTTCGGCTGCGGAATCAGGCAGTGGTGCAGTCCACCATAACCGCCAATCGTTTCCTGATAGGCACCCGTGTTGAAAAACCCGATATACAGCGGCTTCTCCCGGTTGTATTTCGGCAGGTAAATGGCGTTCATGTTCTGTTCCGAGTTGTAATAGTCGTCGCTGTCACAGGTAAGGCCGCCAAGCAATACCCGCTCATACAGATCGTTCCAACGGTTGATCGCCAGCATGATAAAGCGCTTGTTGATCGCCCAGGTGTCGGGTAGGGTGGTGATAAAAGACGAATCAATCATGTTCCACGCTTCCCGGTCGTTTTGTTGCTTCTGGTACAACACCTGGTAGATCGCGCCGCCGCTTTCACCCACCGTAAACGAACCGAATTCGGTGAAGATGTTAGGCACGTCGACTTCTGCTTCGTCGCAGGCAATCTTGATTTGGTTGATGATCTCGTCGATCATATACTGGTAGTCGTATTCGAATGCCAGCGAGTTCTTGATCGGGAAACCACCGCCGATGTTGAGGCTGTCAAGGCTCGGACATTCCTTCTTAAGTTGGATGTATACCTTGATACACTTCACAAGTTCGTTCCAGTAATACGCCGTGTCGTTGATGCCCGTATTAATGAAAAAGTGGAGCATTTTCAACTCCAGGTTTTTGTTCTCCTGTATTTGACGCTTGTAGAACGACACGATGTTTTTATACCCGATTCCGAGTCGCGACGTATAAAATTCGAATTTCGGTTCTTCTTCCGCTGCAATCCGGATGCCGATCTTGAACTTTCCTTTGATTTCCGCCGTCAGCAAATCCAATTCTTCGTAATTGTCGATGATCGGAATGGTGTTCTTGTGGCCGTTATTGATCAGGCGGGCGATGTTCGAGATATACGCATCGCGCTTGAAACCGTTGCAAAGGATAAAGGCCTTTTTGTCGAGTTTACCGGTTTCCAGCAGGTTCTCTACAATGTTGATGTCGAACGCCGATGAGGTCTCGATATGGATGTTGTTCTTCAGCGCTTCGTGCATCACATAGCTGAAGTGCGAACTTTTCGTGCAGTAACAATAATAGTATTTGCCGTCGTAGTTGTTCTTCTCCATCGCGTTCCTAAACCAGTTCTTGGCACGCTTGATGTTGGCCGATATCTGGGGCAGGTAGGTGAATTTCAACGGAGATCCATACTGTTCGACCAGTTTCATAAGGTCGATACCGTGGAAGAGAAGATGGTTGTCCTTATTGAGCGTAAATTCCTCTTGTGGGAAATAGTACGTCTGGTTGATAAGGTCGATATATTTGGTGTTCATTTCGCGTAAAAGTCTGGGATTAAATTTTTTAGGGGTCGAAAAAGTTTAATCGTATGGTATCACACCCGGATATTCGCGTAAATGATCGGCAGCTTTTCATGGAACAACGCCGGAAGCACCTCCAGGGCATACTGTCCTGCCGGTACGAAGTGCCATCGGCTGCCGGGAGGGAAGTTACGGTTGGTGCCTTCCCGTCGGCCTGTGTGGTCACTGGTAATGGGTTTGTTCATTCCGCAAAAGTAAAAAAAATAGCATGTGTAAGACTAACCTCTCTCATTAAAAAAACGCTAAGGGCGATAGCTCCTGATCGCATTCATAATTCTTTCGTTGTCAGCTATTTGATTGATTTCAAACTGCCCAATTCCCCGCAACAGCGTGAACCGGGGCGTTCCCTGCTCGCTTTTTTTGTCGTGGGCCATGAACGCGATGAGCCGTTCCAGGTCATTTTCATCCAGCGGTACATCTTCGTAGAGCTCTTTTATCACATACCGTATCTGGAAATATTCCTCTGCCGACAACAGCCGCATCGACATCGAAAGGTGGCTCTCCATAAGCATGCCGGCCGCCACGGCTTCCCCGTGCAACACCAGACCGCGATCCGGATTTTCAAGGAAAAGGCTCTCGATGGCGTGACCCAGCGTATGGCCGAAGTTCAGCGCCTTTCGGACGTTTTGTTCGCCCGGATCCTGCAACACGATTTGGTTCTTGATGACGATCGATTCGTAGATCAGGCCGCCGAGATCGGCCGAGTCGAGGTTCTTCAGGTCGAGGAATTTCTCCCAATACGACTTATCCGCAATAAGCCCGTGTTTGAGCATTTCCGCCAGGCCCGCCAGCATCTCGCGCTGGGGGAGGGTATCGAGGAAAACCGTGTCGATCAGCACCATCACAGGCGTGGCGATAACACCGATCTGGTTTTTCAACGGCCCCAGGTCAATACCGGTTTTACCGCCTACCGAAGCATCTACCATTGCCAGTAACGACGTCGGCACGTTCACAAACGGGATGCCCCTTTTGAAGGTCGCCGCCGCGAAACCGCCCATGTCGGTCACCACGCCACCGCCTACATTTAGTATGAGGCTTTTCCGGTCGGCTCCCAATTCGGTCAGCACATTCCAGATTTCAATGCAACTATCAATGTTCTTTACATCTTCGCCCGCATCGAATTCAATGATTTCAATGGCGAGTTCGGTTTCGACCAGCGACAGGAAATAGGGGAGGCAGTGCTCGTTGGTATTCGAGTCGACCAGCACAAACAGCGTGGTGAAATTACCGTCACGCAGCAGCTGGTTCAGCGCCTCGTAACCGTGTTCTCCGAAATGTATGTCGTAGCCGTTGGCCTGAATGGGGTGCATAAGATGGAAATGGTTGCAAAATTCGGTGTTTTTTGCCGACGGCACAACAGAATATGGTATAAAAACCACGACCTTTCCTACCCATTTCAAAACAGCAAACACTTCCCAGGTGGACAGCGCGCAGCCCATGCCAGACAATTGAAATTCAGGTTGAATAATTCTTAAAAATGGTAGATGGAGGGCATTCGTGGGTAAATAGTCTCCAATTGCGAGTTTTCGAATTTAAAATGTGGTATTTGGCGAATAAAATACGACATAAACCGAACGGCTTTTTCCTGGAAAAACGTTTTCGTGCTGTGTTGCCGCAATGTATCTTTGTGCTCAAATCGTTTTTTATGCACCGGATCTTCGACGATACCAAAACCGCCTTTGCCCTCAAGAGCGACACCGAACTCGAACGGGCGTATTTCCTCTTTAAACTGATCGCCAGCGAGCCGCTCGTCCGTATTGGCACTGCCGTAACGAACTTTGCTATCAAGGCGCACCTGCCGGTCGAATCGTTGATCCGGGCTACGGTATTCGATCACTTTTGTGGTGGCGTAACCGAGGCTGATTGCCTTCCGGTGGTAGACCGCATGTTTGCTCAGGGCGGCGTATCGTCCGTACTCGACTACTCGGTCGAAGGAAAGGAAGAAGAGGCCCAGTTCGATGCAGCACTCGCCATGACGCTCAAAACCATCGAGTTCGCCGAGGAAAAGCAGGCTATCCCGTTCGCGGTGTTCAAACCCACCGGTTTTGGCCGTTTTGAATTGTATGAAAAACTCGGGCGAAACGAAACCCTCGACCCGCAGGAACAGGCCGAATGGAGCAGGGTGGAAGCGCGTTTCCATACGGTTTGTAAGGCCGCACATGATAAAAACGTGCCGCTGCTGATCGACGCCGAAGAATCCTGGATGCAGGACGCCGCCGACGCATTGGTAGAGACGATGATGCGCGCCTACAACCGTGACAGGGCCATCGTATTCAACACCTTACAGATGTACCGCCACGATCGGATGGACTACCTCCGTTCGCTGCACCAACGCGCCCAGTCCGACGGATTCCACATCGGGATGAAGATCGTCCGCGGCGCCTACATGGAAAAAGAACACAAACGCGCTGAAGAAATGGGCTACCCCACGCCGATCTGCGCGTCGAAAGAGGCCACCGACGAAAACTACGACGAGGCCATTGTCTATATGGTCACGCACCTCGACCGCATGGCAATCTTCGCCGGCACCCATAATGAAGACAGTTCGTACCGCCTCATGACACTCATGGCGCAGCACGGCATCGACCAAAAAGACCCGCGCATCTGGTTCGGGCAACTCTACGGCATGAGCGATAACATCAGCTTCAACCTTGCGGCTGCCGGTTACAACGTCGCCAAATACCTCCCGTTTGGCCCCGTTCGTGACGTCATGCCCTACCTGATCCGACGCGCCGAAGAAAATACTTCCGTCGCCGGACAAACATCACGCGAGCTCATGCTCCTGAAAACCGAACGAAACCGTCGCCGCGGGAGGTAACACAACGGCTTACCACGCATCGCCGCTGTCACCTCACCGCGACTCTGACTTCGACTGCACCGCGACTGTCACTGCGACTGCGACTGTGACTGTGACTTCGACTGTGACTGCACCGCGACCGTCACTGCGACTGGGACTGGGACTGGGACTGGGACTGCGACTTGGACTTCCACTGCACCGCGACCGTCACTGCGACTGCGACTAACAAAGGCGCGCCCCTGCGGGTCGGGCTCTCCGCACTCGCTTTTTTGCCTCGTGCCTCGTCAAAAAGAGCTCAGACAGTCGCTGCGATCCCTCGCGCAACTCCTTCGCAGCGGGACGTTCCGTCGTGACTTCACGGCTCCATCTCTTGGGCTTCCTGTCGCAGTTTGCTGTTTTTTCGTCCATAAAGGAAGTAAATCACGAATCCAATCAGCAGCCATACAATCAACCGGATCCAGGTGTCGAGCGGCAACGCAAACATCATGACCAGGCACGTAACGATACCTAAGATCGGAACCAGCGGAACAAACGGTGTCTTGAAAGGACGCTCGGCATCCGGCTGGCGTTTCCGCAGGATCAGTATACCGAGGCACACCATCACAAAGGCCAATAAGGTGCCGATGCTCGTCATTTCACCCACCACGCTAATGGGCACAAACCCCGCGAACGCGCTAATGAAAAGGCACAACACCACGTTTGACGCAGAAGGCGTTTGGAATTTCGGATGCAGTTTTGAAAATACGCCAGGCAAAAGTCCGTCTTTACTCATCGCGTAAAACACCCTCGATTGCCCCAGTAAGTCGACCAATATAACCGACGTATATCCGATTAAGATCGCGAGAATCACCGCGACCGACAGCCATTGATAAGGCGTGTGTGCAATGGCCACCGCCACCGGGGCGGCACTATCCTTGAACTCCGTGTAATTCGCCAGTCCGGTCATCACATACCCAAACAGAACGAACAAAACCGTACACACCAAAAGCGATCCCAAAATCCCGATGGGCATGTTGCGCTGCGGGTTCTTGGTTTCCTGCGCCATCGTGGCCACGATATCAAAACCGATGAACACGAAGAATACCACCCCGGCGCCCCGAAGGATGCCACTCCAACCGAACGAGCCGAATGTGCCGGTATTGTCCGGAATGTAAGGTTGGTAATTCGCCGGATCGATGTACTGCCATCCGAGTCCGATAAACGCCAGTACGACACCCACTTTAAGGGTGACGACAATCACATTGAAGAGCGCCGACGACTTGGTTCCACGGATGATGACGGAAGTAACCAGGAAAATGATGAGCATCGCGGGCAGGTTGACAATGCCATTAACGACGGAACCATCCTGCAACGTCACCGACTCGAAAGGCGATTGTACCAACTGGGGCGGCAGGTGAATATGGAAGGTATCGAGGAATTTCACCAGGTATTGCGACCAACTGATGCCAACGGTAGCAGCACCTACGGAATATTCCAACACCAGGTCCCAACCGATGATCCAGGCAAACAGTTCGCCCAATGTGGCATAGGCATAGGTATAGGCACTACCCGAAACGGGCACCATCGCGGCGAATTCGGCATAACACAGGGCGCTGAAGGCACAGCCGACTGCGGCAATGACAAATGATAGCGTAACGGCCGGACCGGCATTGTTGGCGGCGGCAATACCGGTTAAGGAGAACAATCCCGCGCCGATAATGACACCGACGCCGATCGCTACAAGGTTAACGGCTCCTAAGCTCCGCTTCAGTGTTCCCTGGCCGGTCTGTGCGGCCTCGCGCTTCAATAAAGCAATTGATTTTTTGGGCATGATTTAAGAGGTGATGTATTTGTAAGGGTTTACGATTCGTGCTACCACTTGGTTGAACCTGCGGATTTTGACCTGCGTACGTTTTTCAAACGGATACCGCGACAGATTGGTGAGCGCCACGCCTGATAGAATAATGCCCAATCCGGCGAACTGCACCGCAGAGATCGTCTCTCCGGCTACCATCCATCCAATGATAACCGCCACAATCGGATTGATATAGGTGTGGGTGCTTACCAATACCGGATCTTTGACCGACAATAGCCAGATGTATGACACATAGGCGGCAATCGAACCAAAGAACACCAGGAACAGCAAACCCAGAAGGGATGAGACGGGAATCTTCGATAGGTCGAGCAGCCCCCATTCGCCACGGAAAAAGGCCACGATAAGACTGGCTGTCCCGGCAATGATCAACTGTTGCGCGATATTCATAAACCTCGAATTGCCGGCGGGGTTGTTTTTCGAATAGAGCGATCCGACGACCCACGAGATGGAACTCAGCGCGAGGATGAAGAATGCCAGCAGTTTCAGGTCGCCGCTGGTTTCGTTTTCGCCCGGTTCGACGCTACCCTGGAGGAACAGCACGAGTCCACCGAACCCAATCAGTAATCCCCGGGCAATCCATTTATTGGAAAAATAGGTTTTCCAGTTTTGCCGGTCAAGCGCTATGAACCAGAAGGGTCCGGTTGCGATGGCAATGGCGGCTTCGGTAGAGGTCACGTATTGTTCTCCCCAGGCCACAAGGCCGGTTCCCCCGGTAAGGATCAGGATGCCCGTGATGGCATTTTTCTTCCAATCAACGGAAGTGCCGATGGTTTCCTTTTTGCTTTTACGCCAAAGCAGCAAAAGGAGTCCGGCTATCAGGAATCGCAGGCCCGATAGAATGAAGGGCGGAAAACCCTCAAGGCCATATGAGATGGCCAGAAAAGTGGAGCCCCAGATGACGTAGATTCCCGCGAAAGCGAGAATAACGAGTACGGTGGTTTTATTTTGAAAGAAAGACATGATTACAATTATTAAGGTGAAAAAAAAAGGCCCTTGCTCGGTGTTGAGGAAGGACCTTGGTAATTATAAGACGAGATAATTAAGAAGATACATTCCGGCAACGATGGACGCGGGTCATCATATGACAACAGTTCATTCGGATGCAGGTTGTTTCGAAACTTCTACGTGCTTGCGTTTTCATCGTGTTTATAATTAAGTTGAAATAAAAAAAGCCTTTCAAATATGAAAGGCTCTATATCGAATGTTGAAATTTACATTTCCTATCCAAAAGCCATTTCATACCACGGGTGTGACATGCAGCAGGTCATGCGGCAAGCGGTGCGGGTCATGTTATGGCGGATGTGTGTCATAGTGTGGCAAAAGTACCTACTCCATCGGAGCATTCCTACTACGAAAGTTTGAAATTATTGTTAAATCTTCGATCGGGTAGGGTTGCAATTGTGGTCATCATTTTCGAAATCGATGTAGGGGTTGGGCGGTGCGTGGGCATCTTTCGAGGGATGCGAAGCGGATGATCGAATCTTGAACCCTCAGCCCTGAACCTTCAACTCCAACGGGAAAATGTACAAAATAGTTTTCCCATGGAGCTTTCGAACCTAGATGGATTTGTGAGTACATTTTCCGTTCAACTGGTAGGATTACTTCGTGATCCTGATAGGGGAAAATGTACAAAATAGTTTTCCCTTGGAGCTTTCGAACTTAGATGGATTTGTCAGTACATTTTCCTTTCAACGGGCAGGATTACTTCGTGATCCTGTTAGGGGAAAACGCACAAAACAGTTTTCCCTTGGAGCTTTCGAACGTAGAATGATTTGTAAGTACATTTTCCTTTCAACTGGCAGGATTACTTCGTGATCCTGTTAGGGGAAAATGTACCCAAACTTAAAGCCTCTAAAAAATGCTTGAGCAAGCTCAGACATTTTTTAGAGGCTTTAAGTTTGTGGGAAGAGCAGGATTCGAACCTGCGAAGGTTTCCCAACGGATTTACAGTCCGTCCTCGTTGGCCGCTTGAGTATCTTCCCGTGTCGAACGACGGCTGCAAATATAGAAAGTGCAGCCGTCTCCACCAATGGAAATCGCGCTTTTATGCCAGTTATTTTCTAATAGCTTCACAATGAAGTATAAAAAAATCCCCAATTGGGGATTTTGGTATCAAAAAGCGGTCATTTTTACTTGTCTAGCAGCGACGCCACTTTCGCACGCAGCTCCTCACCCCGCAGGTTGACCGCGATAATGGTGCCTTTTTCGTCCAGTAAGAACGTGGCCGGAATGCTTTGCACATGGTAGTCTTTCGCTATAGGGTCGTCCCAGAACATCAGGTTCGACACGTGGGCCCAGGTAAGGCCATCCTTCTCAATCGCACTTTTCCACGCAGCATCCTGTCCCGGACGATCCAGTGAGATGCTGATAATGTTGAGTCCTTTGGCATGGTAATCGGCATACAGTTTCACCACATTTGGGTTCTCCCTGCGGCAAGGACCGCACCACGAGGCCCAGAAATCCACTAACGTGATTTTTCCGAGCGATTCTTTCAGCGACACCTGTTTGCCGTCGGGCGAAAGCGCTGAGAAGGCCGGTGCGGGGTCACCCACGTTTACCGAATGATACTCATTGATCCGTTTCTGAAGCGCCTGTCCCTGCTTGGTACTCTTCAATTTGGCATCGAGCAGTGCAAAGTCGCTTTTGATCTTCGCAATGTCAACAGTTGGGTTGTTGAACATGTTGTCAATAAGCAACAGCGACAAAAACGACGTTGGATTTTTTGCCGGGTAGGTCGTGGAAAGGGTAATCATTTCCTGCTGGAAACCGTTGAATTTCCGAATGAGTCCGTTCACAGTCGCCGTATCGTTCTTTGATTGCGCTTCCTGGAAGACGGTGTTGTTCGCCTGCTGGAACTCCATCGCTTTCCGCTGGATTTTCATCGCCGTCGAGTTGAACTTCTGTAATTCCACATTGCTTTTGGTTCCGCCCACGCGACTTTTCCCGATGCTGTCTTTGTAGAGGGTGAGTTCGATCGCGCCTTCTTCCAGCACGAACGCCACTTTTCCCTGTATCCCTTCGACTTCCACAAAATGAATGGAGGGTTCGGTTGCCACGCCTTTCAGCATGAATTTCCCTCCCGTTACCTTCGCCGAATCAATCTTGATCGTTCCTTTTTCCGGCTGCTGCAACTGCAGGTACACTTTCTTTCCATCGGCTATACCCGTCGCGGTTCCGGTGATGGTAAATTCATTCTTGAGCCACGCCCTGAACGAGAACAGGGTGACAGACAGCGCGAGTAGAAAAAGGATTCGTTTCATAAATGGTGATTATTTTGTCGCCCCAAGGAGTTCCGCTACTTTCGCGCGAAGTTCCTCTCCATGCAGGTCTTTTGCTACAATCATACCCTTAGCATCCAACACGATGATTGTTGGAATACTGCGAAGGGCATACATACGCGCCACCGGATCTTCCCAAGATTTCAGGTTTGAGAGGTCGGTCCAGGTGCGTTTATCCGTTTCGATGGCCTTTAACCAGGCGGCTTTGTCCCCGTCCAGCGAAACACCTACGATGTTAAGTCCGGCCGAGTGGAACTCATTATACAAAGAAACCATGGCAGGGGCTTCCTTGCGACATGGCGGGCACCATGAAGCCCAAAAGTCAACGATGGTCACTTTACCGAGTGATGAATAAAGCGATACCTCTTGTCCGGCCGCATTCTTTGCTTTGAAATCAGGTGCTTTGTTACCTATCGACGTATTCTTTTGCGCTTCGAGGTCTTTTTTATACCGGTCGATCGCTTTCTTGATTCTTTTTCCTTCCTGTGTTTCTTTCAATGGAGCGTCAAGATTATTGTAGCTTTTCTCGATGAACGGCATTTCCTTTTCACCCGCATTGAGGAACTGGGTCAGGAGCAATACCGAAATAAACGCCTTCGGATTCGATTTTACCTGCTCTTTGGCCAGTTTTTCATGCTCTTTATACATTTTCTGTCCCTCTGCCTGAATCTGGTTGACCGTTACGGTGTCTTTCTTCATCATCGCTTCCTGGTAACGGGCCATATTCTGCTTGGCAAACGCCTGTTGTTTGTTACGGATCTTGATGTCTTTGTCAAGGTAGGCGGCCAGTTCGTCGTTATTGAACGTACCTGAAACACGACTTTTGTAAATGGTGTCTTTGTCAAGCGTTACCTTGATATCACCCGGTTCGAGAATTAAAACGGCACCTCCGGAAGGATTGTCTTTCAGTGTCAATTGGTGAAGGCCCGGACCTTCTGTCTCGCCTTCGAAAGCGAATTTGCCGTCTTTCACTTTGACGGTATCAAGGCGCACGATGCCCGTTGAATCTTGTTTTTGTAATACGATTTCCGTCCCGTCTTTGACGCCCTTGGCCTCACCTTCGATGGTGTATCCGTTTTTGTTACACGATACGATCAATAGTGATCCAAACAGCGCCAGAATTAAATGTCTCATCAGTTTTTATTTGGTTTTTAGTGTGTGCAAAAATAGCCTAAATCCCTCAGGATAAGCTATACTTTAACCTATTTTTGGGCGTCGTCAGTTGCCCGAACTACAAGTAAAAGCAGTAAGCGGAACACCCGCCTGTCGTATGCCCGAAATGCCTTTCTCAACGTTGGTAAAGTGGTGGATGCCACGCGCTTTTAAAATCGATCCCATGATGACCGAGCGGTAACCGCCGGCGCAATGCAGATAAAATGGCGTGTCAGGAATGTCGGAAAGTCGCTCGTTCACGGTATCCAACGGCAGGTTGTGTGCCCCTTCCACGTGCTCGGACTCGAATTCGCCGGGTTTGCGAGCATCAACGATCACAGTGTCAGGCGTAAGGGCCGACGCAAACGCTTCCGGTGATACCGAATCCATGGTGTCGGTCTCGTAGCCTGCTGATTTCCACGCATCGATGCCTCCTTCCAGATAGCCCAGGACGTGATCAAATCCCACACGTGACAAACGTGTCAGGGTTTCTTCTTCCCGTCCTTCTGGGATAATCAACAACAACGGCTGGCGCACATCCCGAACCAGCGCACCTACCCATGGGGCAAATCCGCCTTGTATCCCTATAAAGATTGAACCGGGAATATGGCCGGCTACAAAGTCGTTTTCATGGCGCACGTCAAGCAAAAGGGCTTCCTGCTGTTCCGCAAGATGGCGGAAGGCTTCGGCCGACAACGCTTTCTTCCCCGAACGCAACACCTCGTCAAGGCTGTCATAGCCTTCGATGTTCAGGCGAACGTTCTGTGGGAAATAGGCCGGCGGCGCTCCCAATCCGTCCAACAACTCGGCGATGAACTCCGCCTTTGTCATATCGGCACGCAAGGCATAGTTGGTTTTCTTTTGGTTACCCAGTGTATCGGTGGTTTCCTTGCTCATATTCTTTCCACAGGCGCTGCCGGCACCGTGGCTAGGATACACCGTCAGGTCGTCAGGCAAAGGCATGATCCGGTTGCGGAGGCTGTCGTATAGCAAACCGGCCAGCTTTTCCTGCGTCAGGTCGTCTGAAAGGGCCTGCGCCAGGTCCGGTCGTCCTACATCGCCGATAAATAAGGTATCGCCTGTAATGATTCCTTTCATCGTTCCGGTTTCGTCGGAAAGGAGGTAACAGGTGCTCTCTAAGGTGTGCCCCGGCGTGTGCAGCGCCTTTACGGTGTAAGCACCGACTTTAAATTCCTGCTCGTCAGCCGCGATAAGCGCGTCGAACTTCGGTTGGGCCGTGGGTCCGTAGACAATCGTTCCGCCACTCTTGTGTGCCAGGTCGAGGTGACCCGATACAAAATCAGCATGGAAGTGCGTCTCAAAGATATATTTGATGGTCGCGCCGTCTTTTACTGCACGGTCCAGGTAAGGCTGTACCTCGCGCAGCGGATCGAAAATGGCAGCCTCGCCTTCACTTTCGAGATAATACGCTGCCTGCGCCAGGCACCCGGTATAAATCTGTTCGATTTTCATCGTCTAGGGTTTCCGCAAAGTTAGGCAGAAAAAAGCGAATAGCCGGCTTACGACGCGTTACTGACTTTACGGTACGGGAAGTTGCGAAGGATGTGTCGTTTCGCGAACCGCGCAGGAGAATCGGCGTTGATCATCTTGATATACGTCGCCTTCGGTACGCTGATGTACTCATAGGTAATGCCATTGTCGAAGGTGATTTCCAGTCGCACATTTTCGTATTTATAGTCGATGATCGTCTGGTTGGCAATTGTCGCCTCGAATTCCGGCTTTTCGGCTTCCAGCGTAGCCGGATTGATCGATACCAGGAAGTGGTAGGCTTCAATAACCTCGCGACTGCGCAGTTCCGCGGCTTCTTTCTCAGTTTCGTCATGCTGAAAACGGTCAGGATGACAGGCTTTCATCTCGTCGCGGTAGATTTTCTTAAGTTCGGCCAACGTCACGGTTGCGTCGACGCCCAATAGCCTGCGGTATTCACCGATCTTTTTCATGCGTTTTAATTTCGCGCAAAAGTAAGGCATACAAGAACATAACAAAGACGACTTCGAAAGTTAAATTTTCAACTACTTCAATCGAAGGTGTACCTTTGTCGGGTAATCATTCTGGCATGAAGCGCATTTTACTGCTTATTCTCGGGGTTTTCTCCGTCTCTTCCGTTTTTTCCCAAGTCGTCATCAACGAGCTTGACACTGACACTCCGGGCACCGACACAGCGGAATTCGTCGAATTGAAGTCGGCTACGCCCAATTTTTCGCTTGACGGATACGTACTCGTCCTGATGAACGGCGGCTCGGGCAGTAGCTCGGACGTGTATTATACGATGGATTTGGATGGACTCGTAACCGACGTAAACGGACTCATCGTCATCGGATGTTCGGCTACATCGCCGGTTCCGCAGCAGTATTTTCCCTATGACAGCCTGATGCAGAACGGGGCCGACGCCATCGGAATTTACCTCGGCAACCCGTCTAATTTTCCTTATGGATCAGCGGCTACGTCCAACAACCTCATTTCAGGGTTGATTTACGAGACCAATGATCCCGATGCCACCACCCTCATGACAGCCCTGGGAATCAACGTGCAATACGACGAGAATGCCAATGGCAGCCCGACCACCCAGTCGATCCAACGCAAAACCGACGGTACCTATGAAGTGAAAGCCCCAACACCCGGCGCGAACAACGACGGAACCGGCGTGCTGTTCAATGGCATTACGGTATCGACCACGGCAACGGAACTCGGAGAAGGACAGACAATGGTGGTTACCTTTACAGCCCAATCACCGGTAGCCTCAAACGTGACGATCAATTTTAGCCTGGCGAATGGGACATTTACGACGGGTGATTTTACCGGACTTACGACGGTTACGATCCCATCCGGACTTACCACGGCTTCAACAAATATTATACTGACGGATGATGCGCTGAATGAAGGAGACGAACAGTTGCTGATTAATGTCGCGCC
>DATGXZ010000339.1:0-2877 GCA_035298445.1 Flavobacterium sp. | reverse complement strand
GTCGATACCCGTCCACACCGGTTGCGACGACGTGATCGACACGGCCGCAGCGCCTTCCTTTGCCGGATTGTTGACAATGGTTGCCCCGCCGCGCCATCCTTCCATTCCCATTTCAAAACTGCCGTTGCGGAACGATTGTGCAGCCAGTTTCGCCGCTTTCCGTTCTTCCTCCTTCATCTTCTCGAATTCCGCCACCGAATAGCTTACCGCACTTACGTTGTCAAATAACAACGAGCCATTGGTTTGCGCGAGTGCCAGTATGATACGGATCTTTTTGGCCTCGGCGGGAAGCACCAGGCTTTTGTGGTAATACACCCAGCCGGTGGAACCGAGCGCCGTTGCGACGCCCTCATATCGGATACTCTTCTCCCCTGCCGTGAGTAACTCCACCGTCATGACGCCGGCATTCCACGGGTCCTTACCGCCTTCGATGTTGTCGCCTTTCATCCAGACGCCAAAATCTATGGCGTAGCAATCCTTCGGGACCGTGAGGATCTGGTCGATGCCTTTCCACTCGCTTCCTGTAAACTGGTTGATCATGCCGGCGCTGTTGCCGTCGTGGCGGTCAAACGCGTTGATAATGACGCCTTCTCCGCGCCAATTGTCGGCCGATCCTTCAAAACCGCCGTTTCGAACCAGGTTTTTCTGGCCCCACGACCACGCACTGGTGAGGGCAAAAACAACTGCAATACTACGTTTCATGATACTAGATTAGGTTGGTTAAATAGCTGATAACGAACTTACGAACCGCGCGGCAATGGCCCGCATAGTATTTTGTCAATTCAGAGTAGTATTCTGGCGGAAGGCGGAAAATCCCCCGCAGGTTGTGGCATTCGATTAATCCGCTTATATTTGCACCACTTTTTTCGGTCGCATAGCTCAGCTGGATAGAGAGCACCTGCCTTCTAAGCAGGCGGTCGCAGGTTCGAATCCTGCTGCGATCACGAATGAATCAAAACAAAACTCCGGAACAGAGAAAGTAAGCTTTCGAATGTTTCGGAGTTTTGTTTTTTGATGCTCAAGCGGAGCTTTGAAGGAGGGGCGTAGTGGGGAGTAACTGAGTAACTGAGGAACTGAGTAATTGAGTAACTGAGGAACTGAGGAACTGGGCTCCACTGACCACTGTCTACTAACTACTGTCTACTAACTACTGACTACTCCAAACTACCCACTCCCGCGACTGAGACTGCCCACTGCCCACTGCCTACTGCCTACTGCCACTGCCCACTGCCCACTCCTGCGACTGAGACTGCGACTGAGACTGAGACTGCGACTAAACTATTTCATATCTTGGAAGCATCCACGATTCTACCGTATCTTTACAAAAAACTACCCATGCCGCCTCGTCGTGTCGACAATGACCTTCCTAAAGCGAAGGTCACCTCTTCTTCCCTGAAACATACGTTCCGCATCTTCCGCTACTCCGGATCACACCGCTGGAAATTCTACGTCGGACTGGTCTTCCTGTTGCTTACCGGAGGCTCAGCCCTCGCCTTCCCGTGGTTCTTTGGCAAACTGGTGAACTGCATCGCGGAAAAAGATGCCGATATGGCCAATACCATCGGATTGACGTTATTGGGCATTTTGGTGCTGCAGTCGTTCTTTTCGTTCTTCCGGTTGTCGTTGTTCGTCAACTTTACCGAGAATACACTCGCGAACATCCGTATTTCGCTTTACAACCGCCTGATTCGTTTGCCAATGGCGTTCTTTTCGCAAACCCGTGTGGGGGAACTGAATTCCCGCATCAGTGCCGATATCATACAGATACAGGATACCCTCGCGACAACGATCGCCGAGTTCCTCCGGCAATTCATCCTGATCATCGGAAGTGTGATCCTGCTGGTTATCCTGAACCCAAAGCTGACGCTCATGATGTTGTGCATCGTGCCGGTAGTGGCGGTGGCAGCGGTCATCTTTGCACGCTTCATCCGGAAATATGCGAAAAAGGCCCAGGATGCAGTAGCCGACAGCCAGGTGATCGTGGAAGAGACACTCCAGGGTATCAGCATCGTCAAAGCTTTTGCCAACGAAGTATATGAGGCCGCACGCTACGCCGGGAAAATCCGTGAAATCGTACGCATCGCGATCAAAGGCGGACAATACCGTGGGTATTTCGCCTCCTTCATCATTTTCTGCCTCTTCGGATCGGTCGTAGCCGTGGTGTGGTACGGCGTCATACTGAGCATATCGGGTGATGGGGGCGTAGGTGACCTGGTGACCTTTGTTTTATATTCCAGCTACCTTGGAGTGGCCTTTGGCGGGATTGCGGAACTCTACGCCCAGATCCAAAAAGCGATTGGCGCGACCGAACGGGTTTTTGAGCTCTTGGAGGAAACACCAGAGGAGAGCTCCGCTGCGGAAGGCATCCGCCTCAGGGGCGATGTGACCTTCGAAAACGTACGTTTCCATTATCCTTCCCGACCGGAAATCGAGGTGTTGGCGGGCGTTGCCTTTGATGCACGTTTCGGACAGAAGATTGCGTTGGTCGGACCCAGCGGCGCGGGCAAATCGACGATTTCGTCCTTGCTGTTGCGCTTTTACGATGTAACGGGCGGCACCATCCGGATCGACGGCAAAGACATCCGCGAGTATAGCCTTGAGGATTTGCGTGGCAATATGTCGATCGTACCGCAGGATGTCATCCTCTTTGGCGGAAGCATCCGGGAGAACATCGCGTATGGCAAACCCGGTGCGTCAGACGAAGACATCATCGCGGCAGCAAAAAAAGCCAACGCCTATTCGTTTATCGAATCCTTCCCGGAAAAACTCGACACCTTGGTGGGCGAACGCGGCGTGAAACTATCGGGAGGACAACGTCAGCGCATCGCGATTGCGCGGGCCATACTCAAAGATCCGGCCATCCTGATATTGGATGAG
>DATGXZ010000338.1:0-2090 GCA_035298445.1 Flavobacterium sp. | reverse complement strand
CTGCCACAGGTCGTCAGTGGCCGTATCGAACGCATCGAGAACTTCCCTTCGAAATATGTCACACCCCGCACGATTGACGTGTGGCTACCGGAAGGATATTCCACAGCCAAGCGCTACGACGTCTTGTATATGCACGACGGCCAGATGCTGTTCGACCCCACTAAATCATGGAACAAGCAGGCCTGGGACGTAGACGATGTGGCGTCGGCGTTGATGGCAAAAGGAACCGTCCGCCCCTTCATCGTGGTAGGAGTTTGGAACGGCGGTGTTACCCGCCATCCGGATTATTTCCCACAAAAGCCGTTTGAATCGCTGACGCAGGTAGAACGCGACACCGTCACTGCACAACTGCGAAAAGCCGGACGCACCGATGCCGTATTCCAACCACAGTCTGACAACTACCTGAAGTTCCTGGTGACGGAAGTGAAACCGTATATAGACCGTACCTTTAGCGTCAATGCAGAAAGGGCGCACACCTTCATCGCCGGCAGCAGCATGGGAGGACTGATTTCGATGTATGCCCTCTGCGAATACCCGGATGTGTTCGGTGGCGCTGCCTGCCTGTCGACACACTGGCCCGGTACTTTTGCGGCAGAGAACAACCCCATACCGGATGCGTTCGTTTCCTACCTGTCGTCACACCTCCCCGATCCGAAAACCCACCGGCTATATTTCGACTGCGGTGACCAGACCCTCGATGCGATGTACCCGTCTATCCAGAAAAAAGTAGACGCCTTGCTGGCACGGAAAGGCTATACCGAGGGAAAAGGACTGAGCCGCTTCTTCCCAGGTGCCGACCACAGCGAAAAGGCCTGGAAAGCGCGATTGGATGTGCCATTGGTGTTTTTATTGGGGATGCCATGACGTCGGATGCAGTAATTGCCCGCAACCACTATCTGGCCGGACGCCTTCGGGAAGTGCTTCTTGACGGCCGATGGATCGCCAATACGAATTTCCGTGACCAGATCGAAAACCTGGATTGGCGGGTGGCGATTGAAACAATCGGATCGCATAACTCGATTGCTTCATTGACCTTCCATATCAATTATTACCTGGCCGGACTCCTTTCGGCCTTTTCAACAGGGCAGCTCGACATCCGGGATGCCTACAGCTTCGACCTGCCGCCCATCACAAAGGAAGCGGAATGGAACGCCGTTGTCAGCACCTTTATCGACAACGCACAACGTTTTGCGGACGCGGTGGAAAAGATGCCCGACTCTATTTTTGACCAGCCGTTCATCGATCCACGCTATGGCACTTACCTGCGGAACATCGAGGGTGTCATCGAGCATAGTTACTACCATCTGGGGCAAGTGGCGCTGCTCCGGAAGCTCATCGCAGAACGCGCGGCGCAGTAGCGGGCACAGCGCTCAAACCCGCACAAAATGGCGGAACACGCGTCCGCTGAAGAAGGCGAGGCCTACGACAACGGCAATATTAAAGAGGGTGGGAAACGACTGGTGGGCCGTGTCAGAGTTCTCATAAAAGAACAATAAGTATAGGATATCTTCCTCGTAGCCGCAATTCGGACACAGGAACGACGTCGCGATGACGTAGTCGAGTCCGAGCAACAGCACCAAAGAACAACCAAAAACGAGAAGAAACGCGGCAGTCGACCGTTTCATACTCCGGTTTTTATTCTTTCTTTTCTTCGGCAGGGGCCAACAAGGCCGGAACGGCAGGCGCAGCAGGCGGCGTCTCGGTTTTGGTGGCAGCCGGAGCGGAACTCAGGGGTGCACCTACGGCGATATCACAACGGTGGCCTGGCTGTCCGTGCGGAGGGTTCATACCCGGTGCGGTTTTGACCGTGGGCTGTGCCTGGACGATGGCCGGCGATGCGGTGGCCTTAGCCGCCTTTGCAGCGGTCTTGCCCGGGGGTGAACTCAGCGGTGCCCCTACTGCAATATCACAGCGGTGGTTCGGCTGACCGTGCGGCGGGTTCATGCCGGGCGCCACTTTCTGCGTTGCCTGCGCCTGTTGTGGATTAACCTGGACGGTCTGCCCCTGGGTTACCGGTTGGACATTTTGCGGAGCGGCAACCGTTTTCGGGCCGCGCCCGGTAACGGTATCCTTAGAACTGTACATTGGTG
>DATGXZ010000337.1:0-13085 GCA_035298445.1 Flavobacterium sp. | reverse complement strand
GCATTGTCGCGGCCTATTTCGTAACCCCGGAAGACTTTGCCTGGAATTTCCGCCCCGTTCCGTTTGCGATTATGGCCCTGATCTCAATTACGCTGTTGCCGATACAGACGTCGGTAGAAGAGCTGATCTTCAGGGGATACCTCATGCAGGGATTTGGGGTGTTAGCACGAAACCGCTGGTTTCCGCTGGCGCTTACCTCCCTGATTTTTGGGTTGTTGCACGGATTCAATCCTGAAGTGGCCAAACTCGGACCTGCAATTTTAGTTTACTACGTCGGGACAGGCCTTTTCCTGGGAGTGCTTACCCTCATGGACGATGGCACCGAACTGGCACTGGGGTTTCACGCTGCGAACAACCTCGTAACGGCATTACTTGTCACGGCCGACTGGACCGCGCTCCAAACCAATAGTGTCTGGAAGGATGTGTCGGAACCCTCGCTGTCGTTTGAAGTATTTTTCCCCGTGTTGGTCCTATTCCCCCTGCTTTTGCTTATCTTTAGTAACGTCTATAAATGGTCAGACTGGAAGGAAAAGCTGACCGGAAAACTACCATGAACACAACCCTCACAGAAGCCCCGGCTTATTATGAAGTCCACAGCCAATTCCGGCTCAACGGCTTTCATCTCGACCGCGACGATCTTTGTCGCGTAGCATACAGTTTTATTAAGGAAGGCGATGACTTCGAGCGTCCGGTAGGTGAATTCCTGCTGGATTGGTTCGACGGCAACGACTTTATCGAAATGCAGACATCCGGAAGCACCGGCTTGCCGAAGACGATGTACGTCAAGAAGCAGGCAATGGTGAACTCGGCGTTGGCGACCGGCGATTTCTTCGACCTGATGCCCGGCAATCGGGTGTTGCATTGCCTACCGGCAAAGTACGTCGCCGGGAAGATGATGTTCGTCCGTGGGTTTGTGTTAGGACTTGATATGGATTTTGTGGCACCTACCTCACATCCGCTCAAGAACAACGATAACCTATACGATTTTTCGGCTATGGTGCCGTTGCAGGCCCAAAATGCGCTGCCACGCCTGAAGCAAATCAAAAAACTCATCGTGGGTGGAGCGAAAATAGCGGCACCGCTCGAAAAGCAATTAATGAAGTTGCCTACTGCGATATATGAAACCTACGGTATGACTGAGACGGTGTCACATATTGCTGCGAAAAGGGTAGGAAAGAAGCACTTTCACGTATTACCGAACGTACGGCTTGAAACCGATGACCGCCATTGCCTGGTGATTCATGCACCTGCGATTTCGGACGAACCGATCGTGACCAACGATTTGGTAGAACTCATCTCTGACACGGAGTTCGACTGGAAAGGACGCGTTGACAATGTTATCAATAGTGGTGGCATCAAACTCATCCCTGAGCAGATTGAAGCGAAGTTGGCGCCGCATTTCGAACAACGGTTTTTTGTGGGTTCGCTACCGGATGCCATATTGGGCGAAAAGTTGGTATTGGCCGTGGAAGGAGCACCCGCAGAGGTTCCGCCGCACGCCTTCGATAAACTTGACAAGTACGAACGACCGAAAGAGGTGGTGTTTATTCCGCGATTTAAGGAAACCGGGAACGGAAAGATTATCCGCTGCGATTCGTTAGAACAACTATCCTGATAAGGAATATATAAAAAGAAAACGCCCCGAAATCTCGGGGCGTTTTTTTATAAGTAGGTGTAGTGATTAGTTCACGCGGAACGTTACACGACGAACCAGTCTGCGGGCACCATCTGAAGAAGGCTCAACTGAACGGTCTTCACCGGCTGGAACCACTTTCAGGCGTGATGCGTCGATTTTCGCTTTCACCAGGATCGCTTTCACAGCCTCAGCGCGTTTCACAGACAGTTGGTCGTTATAAGCCGTGCGGCCGATTTCGTCAGCATGTCCGATGATCTCTACGCTTGATTTCGGATTGTTTCTCAAGTAGGTAAGGATGAAATCGATGCCTTCTGTCGAAACGTTGGTTGGTTTTGATTCGTTGAAGTTGAAGTAGGTGCAAACGTATCCCTCGTTGATAAGGTTGCGGATCAACTCGTTGTTCGAAACATATGAACTTGAAGACGTAGCCGATTTTGTTGGGTCGCCGTATGTTTTGGTCATGTAGCTCTCCAGTTCGTCCGGAACACCATTTCCGTTGTTGTCGATGGCCTGGCCTTTTGAATTCACTGCTACACCTGTAGTAGTGTTTGGCTCAGCATCAAGATAATCTGGCACACCATCTTTGTCGGCGTCATTCAGCATAGTTTCGAGGTCACCCACACGCTTTTCGAGCGCGTCAAGTTGCTCTTTTGTTTTGTCGCTTTCGATATACCAGTCAGCATGAACGTCTTTGCTTCCGAGGTAGAAAGTGAAACCACCCGTAGCGGTAAGCATCCACGCGTCGAAAACCTGACCGTCGACGGTTCCGTAACCGTCGAAGTTCTTTTGCTGCAATGAGTTTGCGTACAGCGTTGCATCGAGGTTGAATACGATACGCTTCGACAGTTTGATTTGTCCGGTCAGACCTCCCATGAAGTTAATACCGTTATCCTGTCCTTCAGCGGCACCATCTCCGTCGAAGGTCAGTTGGTACCAACCCGCACCGGCGTGCGCCAAAAGGTTGAAGCTCTTTGTGAACTGTTCGAAGTGCATAATACGGCCCAGGTTGAAAACTCCCTGGAGATTCGCCGTGATGTATTGGCTTTCGAACGGCAAGCTTGAGTCAAAGTCTTTGAAATTGCTCAACTCTCCTGTCAGTTTCAAACCGAATTTCGTGTTGAACATGTAACGGGCTCCGAGATTCACGGTAAGAGGCTCCACTCCAGTACGATAGCGCTCTGTGAACGCTTTGAACGGCTTGTTTACACCTGCTCCCACCTCGATTGACCACTTGTTGTAGTCGCTGCCAGTATACGTAGAGTCGGACTGGCCAAACGTATTAGCTACAGCGAAAGACACGAACGCCAGCGTTAGTAATACTTTTTTCATAATTGTGTTTTTAAATTCTTCAACACAAAGATAGAATTATTTTGGCATAGCCCGACTATTTGTAACAACAGCCCGACTGCGAACCTTGTTTTTTACGTATTTTTCATCGATTGACCAAAGAAAATGCACTATTTTCACATTTCCACCCGTTTTCGCAGTGTTTTCGCCACAAAAAAACCCTATAGAGGAGGTGCTTTTTTTAGGGATTTTTAGGTAATATCGTGAAAATGTAACGAAAAAGCCAAATTATGCAACTCGTTGAGGGATAGTAGAAAGCGAAATCGACGACTATTCGCCCCGTTCCGTCAGCTTTCGTTCAAGTTCGGCCTGAAACTCCTCCATGACCGGTTTCATCGTGCTTTCCGGGATATCGGCGATTCGGATATACATCAACCCGTCAACTGAATTATTGAACAACGGATCGACATTAAATGCCACCACCCGCGCATTCTGTTTGATATATTTCTTTATCAGCACCGGCAAACGCAAACTGCCCGGCTCAAGTTCATCGATGATGCGGTCGAATTTGTTGAGGTCCGATTCGGCCTCGTCGAAAATGAAATCCTTGTCGGCGTCTTTCAGCTTGACTTTGTATTCCTTCTTGGCATGTACGTACTGCGCAATGAACGGATCATAATAGTTCGACTTCATGAACTCGATCATCAGTGATTTCGAGAAGTCAGAGAACTGGTTGCTGATACTCACGCCCCCGATCAGGAATACGTGTTCGGGATATCGTAACGTGGTGTGGATAATCCCTTTCCACAACAGGAAGAGTGGCATCGGCTTTTGTTGGTAGCTCTTCACGATGAAGGCGCGGCCCATTTCGATGGACTTACTCAGCATGTCGTGTAATTCCGGTTCAAACCGAAACAATTCCTGAAGGTAAAAACCACTCACACCGCGCAACGGATAGATTTCCGACCCGAGTCCCATCCGATAAGCTCCGGCAATCAACTTCGCATCGTCATCCCAAAGGAACATATGATAGTAGTACGAATCGTAGGCATCGATGTCGATCGCTTCGTTGGTTCCTTCGCCCACCTCGCGGAACGTAATCTCCCGGAGACGTCCGATTTCATGTACGATATTTGGAATGGTATCGGCTTTGGTAAAGAACACTTCGTAGTTCTTGCTTTGCAGCAACCGGGCATCTCCTTTTCGCAGTGCCGCGACCTCCTCAATGATCTTGTCTTGATTGGCCGGAAGCACAATCTGCTTCGGAACTTTCGGTATTTTGAGGTTGCTGCTCGCCGCCGCGAGGAAATTCTGGTCTTTTTCGTATGGATTCGCCAGCATGTAGGTTTTGCGGCGCAGGAACTCTGAATAATCGTCCAGTGACTGGTACTCGTTCTGTTCGGCTACCGAAATAGGCTTCCCTATACGGACGCGGATGACCCGATCTTTCTGGGAAAACAGTTCAGAGGGTAATTTCGCCGTGCGCAACGTATCGCTCAGTTTCGAGAGGAAGTAGAAAAAACGGCTGTTCTTCGCATGGAAGTAAATCGGCACTACTGGCACCTGCGCCTTGCGGATGACTTTGATTGCGCCTTCTTCCCATTCTTTGTCGACCACGAGTTTGCCGTCTTTGTAAGTCGACACCTCGCCGGCCGGGAACATACCGAGCGGTTTGCCATCCGACAGATGGCGAAGGGTTTCTTTTAAGCCCACCACACTCGACTTCGCATCGCGGTGTGTCTCGAACGGATTCACGGGCATGATGTATGGCTTCAACGGTTCGATACGGTGGAGCAGGAAGTTCGCGATGATCTTGAAATTCGGCTCGCGTTCGAGCATCAGTTTCAACAACAGGATACCGTCGATGCCGCCAAGCGGATGGTTCGATATGGTAATGTACGCTCCTTCTTTCGGAAGGCGTTTCAGGTCTTCTTCCGGCACCTCGAATTTGATCTCAAAACGATCCAGGATGGCGTTCAGGAACTCGACATCCTTCAGGTGCTTGTTGTCGTCGTAGATTTTGTTGAGTCGCGAAATCTGCAACGCTTTCATGACCGCCCAGCCTAAAAAGGTCCCGAAGACACCATACTTCGAGGCGTTAATCGCTTTGGCGACTTCCTTTGCGGTCACTAATCCCATTTCGTTTGTTTTAAGAGGCCGTCGCAAAGATAACAAAATGTTGTTACGCGCTACGGACGGCGATAGGCCTGCCGTTGTTTAAAACTATGCTTAAAACTGCTTTGTTGCCTGTTTCAGCACCGTGGGTTTTTCGGTTACATTTGAAACCGTCCTAAATCGAATACGCGACCTTGAAGATCATTTCCTACAATGTAAACGGCATCCGCGCCGCGCTCACAAAGGGGTTTCTCGACTGGCTGGTGTCAGCCGACCCCGATGTCATCTGCCTACAGGAAATCAAAGCTACGCCCGACCAGGTGCCGGTAGCGGAATTTGAAAAGGCCGGTTATCCCTACCACTACTGGTATCCGGCGCAGAAGAAAGGCTACAGCGGCGTCGCCATCCTGTCCAAAATAAAGCCCCAACGCGTCGTTTTCGGAACCGGTATCGAACACATGGATTTCGAAGGCCGCAACCTTCGGCTCGATTTTGACGGGTTGTCAGTGATGAGTCTCTACCTTCCTTCCGGCACCAACATCGACCGGCTCGACCATAAGTTTATGTATATGGACGATTTTCACGCTTACGTGGCACAATTGCGGACTGAGATTCCGCATTTGGTGATCTGTGGCGATTATAACATCTGCCATCAGGCCATCGACATACACGATCCTATACGCAATGCCAACGTTTCAGGTTTCCTGCCGGCCGAGCGTGCCTGGCTTGACGCCTTCATCAATAGTGGGTTCGTCGACAGTTTCCGGCATTTCAACAAAGACCCGCATCATTATTCGTGGTGGAGCTACCGCGCGAACGCCCGTAACAATAACAAAGGCTGGCGTATCGATTATATATTGGTTGCCCGCGAACTCGAACACCGCCTCCGCCGCGCTGTCATCCTGCCGGAAGCACGGCACTCCGACCACTGCCCGGTTATGGCCGAAATAGAAGCATGATAAATATGAAGTACTTAGATAACCATCCTATGATTAAGAACGTTTCCGCACTGCTGCTGATCGCCGCACTGACGTCTTCCTGCGTTTCGAAAAAGGTCTACACCGATCTCGAAAACAAGTTTGCCGAGTTGAAGAAAGAGAACCGCAAACTCTCTGACGACCTCGAAGACCTGACGCAAACCAAAAACCAACTCGACCTCAATTACGCCAATCTGCAAAAGGAGCACGACAAGCTAAAGGCCGAACGCGACAAATTGCAGGCCGACCTCGCAGCGGCCAACAGCAACCTCAAAACATTGCAATCGTCATATGCGGCGCTCGAGAAGAACAGCGACGACGCGCTGAAGTCGAATATGGATAAAAACCGTACGCTACTGGCACAACTTGAAGCAAAAGAAAAGGCCCTGGCCGCCGAACAGGAACGGCTTAACAAACTCAAGGCCGACCTCGAAAGCAGTTCGCAACGACTGGCTGAGCTGGAAAGCATGATGTCGCAGAAAGATGCGGCGATGAAGAAATTGAAGGAAACGTTGTCAAAGGCACTCAACGCTTTTGAAGGCAAAGGACTTACCATCGAACAAAAGAATGGCAAAGTATATGTGTCGATGGAGAACAAACTGTTATTCCAGACCGGAAGCTGGACGGTGAACCCTGAAGGACGCAAAGCCGTGGTGGAAGTTGCCAAAGTATTGGCGCAGAACCCCGACATCGGCGTCTTAATCGAAGGCCATACCGACGACCAGAAGTTCGCCGGATCGGTCGGGTCGGTCGAAAACAACTGGGACTTGTCGACCAAGCGGGCGACGGCGGTGGTCAATATCCTTACAGAAAACAAAGGGGTGGTAAAAGCCAATCTCACCGCCGCCGGGCGTAGTGAATATGCCCCTATTGCCTCAAATGAAACAGCGGAAGGAAAGGCGAAGAACCGCCGCATCGAAATCATCCTGACGCCGAAACTCGACGAGATCTCCAAGATGCTGAACGAATTTTAAATTGTGTTTTTTCTTCAGAAGAACGGCCGGACCCCTGGCCGTTTTTTTATGCCTTATTTCGGGCGGTCGGGCATTGGTGACGGGGTGATTGCGCCAAAATCGGGACCGATATAAAATAAAAAAGGTGAAATGTTACTTTCACCCTTTTTGCCCCAAATCTACCATAAACTTAACCTACTAATTCCATGGTGAACCAAAGCTATGGCGATAGTACTTTTCCGTCAAAACTTTTAGATGAACGACCTATAAATTCGATGTACTGCAAAATTCATTCGTATTCTGCCCTGTTTTTCACCTTTTTAGCAATCAAAAGGCAACCTAAAACGGTTTTTCGCAGCGGCTCGCATCAATAGGCGCGGGTGTCTTTTCCTTCGTAGAAATTCATAAACGCGCGGTTGACCACCCGGTTCCCGCCCGGCGTAGGATAGTCGCCGGTGAAGTACCAATCGCCCAGGTTTTTCGGACAGGCGCGGTGCAGGTCTTCCACGGTCTGGAAGATAATCTTTACGTCTGCCTGTATGTCATCCGGACGGAGCATTTCCGCGATTTTATCGGAAATCTCAGTGTCTGTGAACGGTGCGTAAATGGCGGTTACGTGGTTGGTTACTTCGGCATCCGCCAGATTCTCCTGTTGTTTGCATTTAAGGTATACTTCGTCTACGATGTGATACAGGTTCCGTTCTTTCAACAGCGCCAACGCCGCCCTAAAGGCCACGAGTCCTTCGAGCTTCGCCATATCAATACCATAGCAGTCTGGATACCGGATCTGGGGCGCCGACGATACCACTACGATGCGTTTCGGCCGCAGGCGGTCCATCATTTTGATGATACTCATTTTCAGGGTCGTGCCCCTCACAATCGAATCGTCGATGATTACGAGATTGTCGGTCGGCTTGATCACGCCGTACGTCACGTCATATACGTGCGCGACGAGGTCATCGCGGCTGCTGTCTTCGGTGATAAAGGTGCGAAGTTTGGCGTCTTTAATGGCAATCTTCTCTGTACGGACTTTCTCCGCCAGGATCTCCATGAGTCCGGCTTCCGTAAGGGTACGGTGCTGTTCGAGAATGAGTTTGTTTTTCTTTTTATTGAGGAAGCCCTGCGCCGCTTCGGTCATCCCGAAAAAAGACGTTTCGGCCGTGTTCGGGATATACGAGAAAACGGTATTGGCGATGTCTTGTTCTACCGCATCCATAACGGCTGGGAATACGAGACGGCCCAGTTGCTTGCGTTCTTCATAGATCTCGGCGTCGCTTCCCCTTGAAAAGTAAATCCGCTCGAACGAACAGGCCTTCTTGACGGTCGGGGTGATGATGTTCTCTTCGGATACAGTACCGTTTTTCTTAATGATGACGGCATTGCCCGGACCAAGTTCCTTTACCGCTTCAAACGGCACGTTAAAGACCGTTTGGATGACCGGACGTTCGGAGGCCACCACCACAATTTCATCATCCTCATAATAATAGGCCGGACGGATGCCCGCCGGGTCCCGGAAAACAAAGGCGTCTCCATGACCGAAAAGACCGGCCATCGCATAACCACCGTCCCAGCCTCTTGAGGCGCGTTTCAGTATACGGGTAATGTCGAGTTTTTGCGCGATGACTTCCGAAGCCTCGCGTTTCGACAAACCATTGTTCTTACATTCCTGGTACAAATCCGCGACAGCGTCGTCAAGGAAGTGCCCGATTTTCTCCATCACCGTTACCGTGTCGGCCATTTCCTTCGGATGCATGCCCAATTCGACCAGGCTGTTGAACAGCTCGGTTACATTGGTCATATTGAAGTTACCGGCCACGATGAGGTTGCGGTGCATCCAGTTGTTTTGCCGCAGGAACGGGTGTACGCTTTCGATGCTGTTCTTGCCAAAGGTACCATAGCGCACATGGCCCAGAAACAATTCTCCGACATACGGTACACCGGCCTTAAGTGCCGCCATGTCATCCTGATAGTCGGGACGCTCTGCCATCGCTTCGTTGATACGGTCGTTGATCTGGTCGAAGATATCGCGTATCGGTTGCGAGTCGTTCGAGCGCACACGGCTGATATAGCGTTGACCGGGCGCGACGTCAAGTTTGATTGAGGCGAATCCGGCGCCGTCTTGTCCGCGGTTGTGCTGTTTCTCCATCAACAGATACATTTTGTTGATGCCATAAAAGGCCGAGCCGTATTTCTCGCGGTAAAAAGAAAGGGGCTTTTTCAGCCTGAGAAGGGCAATGCCACATTCGTGTTTGATGCTGTCACTCATTTTTGTTGGGAGCAGGGAAGGAACAATGAACAATGAACGATGAACATTTGTCGAGTGTTATGTGCCTTTTCCTTACGTCATTTAGTTGTGTTGTTGTTTGTGTGTCATTTTTGGATTGCTACACCGGATGGAGGTTTGACTCTTCACGCTGCGTGTCAACCCGCATTAAAAAAGCCCCATGAAGGGGCATATTTAGGTCGTAATCTCGAATTGGGTGAGGGCTTTGAACTGTCGCAGCCGGTCGTCCACCTCCTGTTTATCGAGTTTTTCCATTCGCTCGGTGCCGAACTTTTCTACACAGAACGATGCAAGGTTCGAGCCATAGATGATGGCATTTTTCATATTGTCGAACGAGACGTTCTCACTCTGCGCGATGTAGCCCGCAAAGCCACCTGCGAAGGTGTCGCCTGCCCCGGTTGGGTCAAACACTTCTTCCAGCGGCAGGGCCGGGGCGAAGAAGATGTCTTTTCCGTGGAACAACAACGCGCCGTGCTCGCCTTTCTTGATGACGACATATTTCGGTCCCATCTCATGGATTTTGGCTGCGGCCTTCACCAGCGAATATTCCCCCGAAAGTTGGCGGGCTTCCTCGTCGTTGATAGTGATGACGTCGATGCGCTTCATTACTTCTTTCAGTTCCGGAAGCGCGCAGTCCATCCAGAAATTCATCGTATCAAGCACAACGAGTTTCGGCTGGGCGGTTAATTGGTCGAGTACACCTATTTGGATATTCGGATGCAGGTTCCCCAGCATCACCACGTCAGCATCCTTGAAATTCTCAGGCACAACCGGATTGAAGTCGGCCAACGTGTTGAGCTCGGTCACAAGGGTGTCGCGCGAGTTCAGGTCGTTGTGGTACTTTCCGGCCCAGAAGAACGTTTTGCCGCCCTTGACGATCTCGATTCCCGAGATGTCGATGTTGCGCGCCGTCATCAGGTCAAGGTATTCCTGCGGGAAGTCGTCGCCGACTACCGATACAATGGCGGAGGATACGTTGAAAAAAGAGGCCGACAGTCCGATATACGTACCGGCGCCGCCCAGGATTTTATCCGTCTTTCCGAAAGGCGTTTCGATCGCGTCAAAAGCTACGGTTCCGACGATAAGGAGTTTGTTCATATACAGATTAAAAGGAAGGCGCAAAGGTAGCGCATAAGTTGGGAAGTTGCAAGCGGTTGCGGGGCCCGTCTGGATGCGGCGGCACTTCTGCTTTTTTTGTTACCTTTGCCGCACATTTTTTCTCACGTAAACTGTTTATAGCATGCAACTGTACAACACGTTAAGCGCAGAGGAAAGGGCCGCCATGATAGACGATGCCGGCAAGCAGCGACTCACGCTGTCTTTCTATGCGTATGCCAAAATCGAAGATACGAAACAATTCCGCGATGCGCTGTTCCTGGCCTGGGATCCGCTTGAAGTACTCGGCCGCATTTATGTCGCGCACGAAGGGATAAACGCCCAATTATCAGTGCCGGCCGACCATTTTTACGAGTTCCGCGACACGCTTGAGGCCTACGACTTCATGAAGGGCATCCGCCTCAATATCGCCGTCGAACAAGACGACCATTCGTTCCTGAAACTGACCATTAAGGTGCGCGACAAGATCGTGGCCGACGGATTAAACGACGAAACCTTCGATGTCACCGCAAAAGGCATCCACCTGAAAGCATCCGAATTCAATGCGATGATGGAAAATCCGGATACCATCGTGGTCGACATGCGCAACCACTATGAAAGCGAGATCGGGCATTTTGTCGGTGCCATCAAACCGGATGTAGATACCTTTCGCGAATCGCTTCCCATCATAGAAGAACAACTGGCCGAACATAAAAAAGGCAAGAACCTGCTGATGTACTGCACCGGCGGCATCCGGTGTGAGAAGGCCTCGGCTTATTTCCGCCACAAAGGCTTCGAGAACGTTTACCAATTGGAAGGCGGTATCATCGAATATACGCGCCAGGTAAAGACGGAAGGACTCGAAAGCAAATTCATCGGAAAGAACTTCGTGTTCGACCACCGTTTAGGCGAACGCATCACCGACGACATTGTTTCCAGTTGCCATCAATGCGGAAAACCCTGCGACACCCATACCAATTGCGCCAATGAGGCCTGCCACCTGCTTTTCATCCAGTGTGAGGAGTGCGCCGCCAATATGGAAGGCTGTTGTTCGACTGCCTGCGCGGAGGTCATCCACCTGCCGGAGGCGGAGCAGAAAGCGATGCGTCGCGGACTCAAGAACGGCAATATGATTTTCAAGAAAGGAAAATCGGAAGTGTTGACCTACCGGAATGTTCCGCAACAGGCAGTGGCAGACGCGCCGGTTCGCAATCCGCGGACGAAGGTAGTCGAACGGCCACGTATACGGAAGGTGTTGCTCGGATGGGGCGTTCACTTTTTCCCCAAACCATCCATCGGGCAGTTCCGCTTAGAGGAAGGTTCATTGAACGCCGGTGATGACATCCTTATCACCGGTCCCACTACGGGTGAGCTGCATCTGACCGTCGCCGAGATGTTCGTAAACGACGCCCCGGCCACCCAAGCCGTTCCGGGTGATTTGGTGAGCTTTAAAGTGCCGTCGCGTATCCGACTTTCCGACAAGTTGTATCGGGTGGTTCCGTCAGAAGCCTAAAGCTGCGCCCCATGAACAGGATTGAACTTATGGCCCCTGCCGGCGATTTCGAGTCGCTGCAGGCCGCGCTCGACAATGGCGCTGATTCGGTTTATTTCGGTATCGACCAATTAAATATGCGGGCCCGATCGACCGCCAATTTCGCTATAGACGATCTTACAGAAATTGTACGGCGCTGTGAAGCAAAAGGGGTCCGCAGCTACCTCACGCTCAACACCATTATTTACGACCACGATGTTTCGGTGGTGAAAACGATACTGGCTGAGGCGAAACAAGCCGGTGTTACGGCCGTTATTGCGTCAGACCAGGCGGTGATTGCCTCGGCGCGAAGTTTCGGGATGGAAGTCCATATCTCAACGCAGCTCAACGTCACGAATTTCGAAACGGTCAAGTTCTATAGCCTTTTCGCCGATACCATCGTCTTGAGCCGCGAACTCAGCCTTCGCCAGGTAGCCGCCATCACCGCGCAGATTGAGAAAGAACAACTCAAAGGTCCGTCCGGACGTCTTATCGAAATCGAGATTTTTGGCCATGGCGCTTTATGTATGGCCGTTTCCGGCAAGTGTTACCTGAGTCTCCACGCGCACAATTCCTCGGCCAACCGCGGTGCCTGTAAGCAAAACTGCCGTAAAAAATACACCGTAATCGACCAGGAATCGGGCTTCGAGATCGAAATCGACAACGAATACATGATGTCGCCCAAAGACCTGTGCACGATTGATTTCCTTGACCAGGTAGCCGCAGCAGGTGTTCGTGTACTCAAGATTGAAGGCCGCGGTCGTGCGCCTGAGTACGTCGCGACCGTTACCCGTGTGTATCGTGAAGCGCTCGACAGCCTGCACAACGGCACCTTCTCTGCCGAAAAGAAAGAAACCTGGATGCAAGCGCTTGCGACCGTCTACAACCGGGGTTTTTGGTCGGGCTATTACATGGGTCAGAAACTCGGCGAATGGAGTCCGGTTTCGGGTTCCGCTGCCACCCAACGAAAAGTGTACATCGGAAAAGGGCATCATTTTTATCCGAAGGCATCGGTGGGTACGTTTCGTGTCGAAGCCTATGACCTCCACGCGGGCGACCGGGTGCTGGTGACCGGCCCGACAACTGGGGCGAAGGAACACGTCGTAGAGTCTGTTTTTGTAGACGACCGTCCCGAAGACAAGGCCGTGAAAGGCGATTTGGTAGCGCTTAGGCTGCCCTTCCGTATCCGCCCTTCCGACAAACTCTA
>DATGXZ010000336.1:0-4825 GCA_035298445.1 Flavobacterium sp. | reverse complement strand
ACGATCTTGCCTACGGGGTTACCTGGAAATACGAGGCCGGACGAAGCGATGTCAAAGACGCGTGTGGCGACTATCCGGCTGTGTATGGCTGGGATTTGGGCGGACTCGAGAAAAAATCCGATAAAAACCTTGACGGTATTCCGTTTAACCTCATGCGGCAATACATCATTGACAGCCACAAAAGGGGCGGGGTGATTACTATCAGCTGGCACATGAACAACCCGCTTACGGGCGGCAATGCCTGGGATACGACCAAAGGTTCACTGGCGTCGGCACTTCCCGGAGGTTCGGCACATACCACGTTCGTTTCGTGGCTCGACAATGCGGCCGAGTTCCTGAAAACACTGAACGATAAGAACGGTCGTCCGATCCCGATTTTGTTTCGCCCCTTCCATGAATTGACGGGCGACTGGTTCTGGTGGTGCCGCAACAATGGCTCGCCGGAAGAGTTCCAACAACTTTGGAAATTTACCTTCGATTACCTGCGGAAGAAAGGCGTACACCAACTGTTGTATGTCTACAATACCAGCAATTTCGACTCAGAAGAACTGTTTCGACGCTATTATCCAGGTCGTGCTTATGCGGATATGCTGAGTTTCGACCATTACCAGATGGACGGGCCGAACAGCCGGCAGGCGTTTATAGACGTCGTACAGAAACAACTGGCGATGATGTCGAACGTCGCCAAGCAGGAAGACCTTCCGATGGCGCTGGCGGAAACGGGTTTTGAAGCCGTTCCGGACGCTACCTGGTGGACGGGCACCCTCATGGAGGCCATCGGCGACTATCCGGTTTCGTATGTACTGGTATGGCGCAACCACGGCTGGAACGAGTATATGAACCCGCCGCGGATGCACTATTATGCACCCTACCGCGGACAGGCTTCTGAAGCCGATTTCAAAGCCTTCCAGGCACTCGACCGCACCTGGTTTGAAAAAGACGCCGCAGCGGCCAAGCTCTACCAAAAACACTGAAGATGAAGTTATCTACCCTCGACCTTTGTATCATCGCTGCGTACTTCCTGCTCATGATCGCCATTGGCCTTTTCATGAAGAACCGCGCGCGGAAAAGCAAAGACAACTACCTGATGGGCGGCAAAAAGTTGCCGTGGTATATGCTCGGACTGAGCGACGCCAGCGACATGTTTGACATCTCGGGCACGATGCTCCTCGTGAGTATGGCGTTCCTATACGGTTTCAAAAGTGTCTGGATTCCGTGGATGTGGCCCGTCTTCAACCAGGTATTCCTCATGGTCTTTCTCAGTAAATGGCTACGCCGAAGCAATGCGACGACCGGTGCGGAATGGTTGGGCACGCGCTTCGGACTGAGCGGTCGCGGGGTGCGTCAGAGTCATGCCATTGTAGTGGTATTCGCGCTGATGCTCTGCATTGGTTATATGGCGTATGCGTTTGTAGGAGTAGGGGAGTTCCTCGAGATTTTCATCCCGTATGAATCCGTGAAGCACGTCTTTCCCTTCCTCGATGCCGGACTCGAACATCTGACGCCGGGTACACCGGCCTATGAAACCGCCCTGATTGCTGCCAAAAGTACGACCGCCCAGTTTTATGGTGTCAGTATTTGTGTGGTAGCGATGTTCTATAGCATCGTCGGCGGTATGCACGGTATCGTATTGGCGGATTTCATCAAGTATATGATCATGATCGTCTGTTCGCTGTTCGTCGGTGTGATCGCGATGATGCATCTTGCTGATTCTGGTGTGGTGCTGACCGACCGTCTTCCACTCGGATGGGACAGCCCGTTTTTCGGCAGTGAGTTGGGCCTCGACTGGTCGGGGTTGCTGGCCGAAGCGGGCACGAAACTCGAAAAAGACGGTTACCATTTCTTCGGTGCCATTGTAGGGATGATGTTCTTTTCGGGCGTGCTGAAAAGCCTCGCAGGCCCGGCGCCGAATTACGATTGCCAGAAAATCCTCAGTACGAAGTCACCGGAGGAAGCCAGTAAAATGAGCGGTTTTATTTCCATCATCCTCCTTCCGATCCGGTATTTCATGACGATGGGACTTTGTATACTGGGCATCCTTTACTTTAAAGAACTGCCGCTCCACCGCACGGCCGATGGCGTCAACTTTGAAAACATCATGCCGGCGGTTATCAATACGTATTTGCCGTTGGGATTAGTCGGACTCGTACTCGCGGGGTTCCTCGGGGCCTTTATGAGCAACTTCTCGGGCACGCTGAATGCCGGTCAGGCCTACATTGTAAATGATATCTACCTCAAATTCTTCCGGCCTGATGCCAGTCGCCGCAGCGTGATCAATATGGGATACATTTCGGGTATCGTCATGGTGGTGCTGGGTGTAGGACTCGGACTGCTGATCCGCGATGTGAACATGATTTTCAATATCATCACAGCCGGATTGTATGGCGGCTTTGTATGTGCCAATGTATTGAAATGGTACTGGTGGCGCTTCAATGCCAACGGATTTTATTGGGGTATGCTGGCCGGTATCATTGCCAGTGCCATCCCGCCGGCGCTGTCGGTGTCGGGCGTAACCGACTATTTCGACGGCACCCGCTTGTTGTATTTCTTCCCTGTATTCATCGTCATACAGTTGACTGCCTGCGTGTTAGGATCGTATGCCGCACCGCCTACCGATTCGGCGACACTGGTGTCGTTTTACACGACCGTGCGTCCGTGGGGACTCTGGAAACCGGTGCGTGACATGGCGCGCCAAACACAGCCTGACATCGTAGCGAATCCAAACTTCCGGATCAACATGTTCAATGTGGCACTCGGTATTATGGGCCAAATCCTGCTGACACTCCTGCCGATGTACCTCATACTGTCTAAATGGACCGAACTTATTGTAGTGATAGCCTTACTGTTGGTCATCGTACTAACCATGCGAAAAACCTGGTGGAAACGACTATCCGATTTTTGATTAAAGCAAATAGAGTATCATGTACCAAACCCAACCTATCGAGAGAATAGCCAACTACGAACTGCTAAAAAAACGGCATCAGGCGTTGCTTACCCGTCCTAACCAACCGGCGGAAGGCGGCAACGGGATTTATGACCGTTATATATACCCGATCCTCACGGCGGAACACACACCGCTGGAGTGGCGCTATGACCTGAACGCACACACCAATCCGTTTGGGCTTGAGCGCATCGGGATCAACGCCACCTTCAATGCCGGCGCCCTGAAATGGAACGACCGCTACCTGTTGGCCGTACGTGTGGAAGGGAACGACCGTAAATCGTTCATCGCGATCGCGGAGAGTCCGAACGGCATCGACAATTTCGTCTTTTGGGAAACGCCCTGCGTACTGCCACAAACCGAAAACCCTGATACCAATGTCTACGATATGCGCCTCACCGCCCATGAAGACGGCTGGATCTACGGGGTGTTTTGTACGGAACGCAAAGACCCACAGGCGCCCAAGTCTGACACCAGTGCCGCCGTTGCCAATGCAGGCATCGTACGCACCAAAGACCTCAAAACCTGGGAACGCCTTCCTGATTTGGTGAGTAACGCCGGCCAGCAACGCAATGTGGTGCTCCACCCTGAGTTTGTCAATGGGAAGTACGCCGTGTACACCCGCCCGCAAGATGGTTTCATCGATGTGGGATCAGGTGGTGGTATTGGATTGGGCTACATCACGGATATGAAGCATCCGGTAGTAGAAGACGAATCGATCATCTTCGGAAAGAACTACCATACCATTTATGAATTGAAAAACGGCCTGGGTCCCGCACCGATTAAAACCGAAAAGGGGTGGTTGCACCTGGCCCACGGCGTGCGCAATACGGCGGCAGGGCTGCGGTATACCTGTTATATGTTTATGACGGCGCTTGACGATATTTCCCGCGTGACGCATGTTCCGGCGGGGCATTTCATCGCACCACACGACGAAGAGCGCATCGGAGACGTCTCGAACGTGGTGTTTTCAAACGGTTGGATTGCAGATGACGACGGTACGGTATACATATACTATGCGTCATCCGATACCCGCATGCACGTGGCGGTGTCGACCCTCGACAAATTGGTTGATTATGTCATGAATACCCCGGCGGATACTTTTACATCATCCGGATCGGTGCAGACCATCATCGACATGGTCGAGCGAAACAAATCCCTCCGCCCATGACCGAACAGGGTTTTCGCGATGCGCTGTCGGTTGAATTCGACCGGATTCTCGGCTTTTGGCTGGAGCGGATGCCCGATTACGCAAACGGAGGCTTTTTGGGCACGATTGATTGGCAAGACCGTCCGCAGCCGGAGTCGGATAAGGGCGCGGTGCTGAATGCCCGTATCCTTTGGACCTTCTCGGCGGCCTATCGCCTTCGTCCGTCTGAAAGCCTGAAAGAACAGGCCCAACGCGCGTACCAGTACCTGCATCGGTATTTTTTGGATCCGGCGTACGGCGGGGTGTATTGGAGCCTCGATTATAACGGCCAACCCAAAGAAACCAAGAAACAGGTCTATGCCCTGGCCTTTGCGATATACGCCTGCGCGGAATACTACGCAGCCTTCGGCGATGTGGCGGCCCTTGGGGATGCCGTTGGGTTGTGGAGAACCCTTGAGGAAAACTGTCGCGATACCGAACGGGGTGGCTACTACGAAGCCTTCACCCGCGACTGGGCGCCTATCGAAGACCAGCGCCTGAGCGATAAGGACGCCAATGAGAAGAAAACCATGAATACGCACCTGCACATAGCAGAGGCGTATGCGTGTTTGTATAAGGTGGCACCGCACAAAGAGCTACGCGACCACCTAATGGACTTGCTACAGACCATCGACCGCTATTTCATAGACGAAACGACCGGGCACCTCCGGTTGTTTTTCAACGAAGAATGGGTT
>DATGXZ010000335.1:0-3263 GCA_035298445.1 Flavobacterium sp. | reverse complement strand
CATGTCGTATTTCGCTTCGGTTTATGTACGGATGATCACGGGTGTGGAGATACGCGACGCGACGGCGGGATTCATGTGTTACCGTAGGGAAGTGCTTGAGAAAATACGCCTGGAGCGCATCCGGTTCATCGGCTACGCCTTCCAGATCGAAATGAAATACCGGGCTTTTGCCGCCGGCTTCCGAATCACGGAAGTACCTATTATCTTTACAGACCGGGCGAAAGGACAATCGAAGATGAGCGGTTCTATTATCAAGGAAGCGATCGTCGGCGTCATCTCGCTGCGGCTTCGTAAAATGTTCAGGAGATTGTAATGGAACGGATACTTATCAAAAATGCACGTCTCGTAAACGAAGGCACGGTCTTCGAAGGGGATCTTTTAGTGGAGGGCGCCCACATCGCCCAAATCGGACGTGACCTGTCGGAACCTACCGCCAGGGTCATCGATGCAGGGGGGAACTTCCTGCTGCCCGGACTTATCGACGACCAGGTGCATTTCCGCGAACCCGGACTCACCCACAAAGGCACCATCGCAACCGAATCGCGCGCTGCAGTGGCCGGTGGCATCACGTCCTACATAGAGCAGCCCAATACCGTGCCGAACGCAGTTACGCAGGAACGGTTGGCAGAAAAATACGCGATTGCGGCTGCGTCGTCGTTTGCCAATTACGGATTCATGATGGGCGGCACGAACGACAACCTCGAGGAAATCCTGAAGACGGATTTGCGGACGGTGCCCGGACTCAAACTCTTCCTGGGTTCGTCAACCGGAAATATGCTGGTCGACGACGAACAGGTGTTGGAACGCATCTTCCGCTCGACTCCCCTTCTCATTTCGACGCATTGTGAAGACGAAGCGACGATCAGGCGGAACCTCGAGCAGTACAAAGAACAATACGGCGATGACATCCCGGTAAGTGCACACCCATTGATACGCAGCGCGGAAGCCTGCTACCTGTCGTCTTCCAAGGCGATCGAACTGGCGAAAAAAACCGGCGCGCGCCTGCACATCTTCCACGTCTCGACTGGTATCGAGACGGAACTCTTCCGCAACGATATTCCGTTGGCAGAGAAAAAAATTACAGCGGAAGTCTGTTTGCACCACCTGTGGTTCAGCGACGCCGATTATGCCACTAAAGGGAATTTCATCAAGTGGAACCCGGCCGTGAAAACCGCCGCCGACCGCGAGGCCATCTGGCAAGCCGTGCTGGATGACCGCATTGATGTGTTTGCCACCGACCATGCGCCGCACACGCTCGAAGAGAAAGCAAATCCGTATTTGCAGGCGCCGTCAGGCGGACCGCTGGTGCAACATGCACTGGTGGCCTGGTTCGAGACCTACTTCGATGGCAAAATCAGCCTTGAAAAAATCGTACAGAAAGCCTGCCATAACCCGGCCCTTCTTTTCCAGATTGACAAACGCGGTTTCCTGCGCGAGGGCTACTTTGCCGATCTGGTGTTGGTAGACCCGAATACAGCATGGACAGTAGACCGTTCCAATCTTTTGTATAAATGTGGCTGGTCGCCTTTTGAGGGACAGCGTTTCCGGGCGTCGGTCACCCACACGTTGGTCAACGGAAAGGTAGTATATGAAAACGGAGCCGTCCATCCGGAGCGGGCCGCAGAACGTTTAGCCTTTGACCGATGAAAAAGTACCTTCTCATAGCTGTGGCCGGGCTGCTGCTTGCCGCCTGTCGCGACACCGCCTCAAAACCCGATCGCTTCATCGAGGAGGACAAGATGGTCACGATTCTCTATGACCTTTACGTGATCGAAGGCATCCGGCAGAGTAACCCATCGTCGTTTTTGGAGCGCCACCTTGAGCCGTCCGAATATGTACTAAAGAAATACGGCGTAGACAGCCTGCAATTTGTAGAAAGCGACCACTGGTATGCCGCCGACACCGATCGGTATAAAAACCTCTACAAAAAGGTATTGGACAAAGTGCAGGAAGCCAAGAAGAAAAATGGCCCTGTAGCACCCGCTCCGTCTACCGGTGCGACCCAGGCCACGGAAATCGAAAAGCTGAGGGCGTTGAAAAAAAGGGCACGTGAAGCTAACCGTGCTGCCAATACCGCGCCGCCAAAAGAATAGCCTCGGCAACCGGCCGAAAACGAAATCCGAACTGTTTTTCTATTTTGTCAGCGCTGATGGTTTCAGTGTGGTGGAGCGCCTCGGCCGAAGCGCGTGACAATGCCCGTTTCTTTATACCCAAAAACGCCAATAAAGCATCGGCCCGCCAGGCCAACGACAAGAGCGTTCGCGACGCGCGTTTGTGGGGCGGTTTTACGCCCAGTGCCTGTGCCGTTTCCGTGGCCAGTTGCCGATAGGTATAGGTGGCGCCCGAAAGGATGAATTTTTCTCCGCTACTATCCGATTGCATCAATAGCCGCATCGCATCAACGACATCGGCCACATCGACCACGGCGGTCGTGCCTTCGGTGTAATAGGCCATTCCTTTCCCGACATTGGTGAACAGCGTTGCGGTTCCGGAATTTCGGTCGACCATTGGGCCGATGATGATGCCGGGGTTGACGACAACGGCCGAAAGGCCTTCCTGCACGCCGCGCCAGACCTCCATTTCGGCGCCGTATTTAGAGATCGCGTAATCACTGTGCTGGACTTCCGGGTTCCATTCCGACCATTCGGTGTTGACTGTTTCGCCTTCGCGCAGGTCGCCGAGTGCGGCTATGGAACTCACGTGGCAGAGTTTCCGCACCTGATGGTGCAGGCAAAGGTTGACGACGTTGGCCGTTCCTTCGATATTGACTTTCCGCAGGCGGGCTTCGTCTTGCGGTAAAAACGAAATAAGCGCTGCGCAGTGGTAGACCTCGCGGATGCCGGCAAACGCTTCTTCAAGCGATGGGATGTCGGTGATATCAGCCTGTTGCCACTGGGCGACAGCGTATAGCGACTCCTTCCCGTAAAAAGCGAATAATTGCCGCACGGCGTCGCGTTTAGCAGCCGAGCGATAGAGCGCACGCACAGCATGACCGTCTTCGAGAAGGCGGAGCAGGAGATGCGAACCAACGAGTCCGGTGGCACCGGTGACGAGAATCATGCTACAAAGGTAGTTTGAAAGTCGGAATTTTTACTGCCGTCCGGTTAAGGTGATACGGAACGTCCGTACCCGCCGCGGGACAGGATGCGGATTTGAACCAACGCACCCGGCGGGGCGTGAGGGATGGGCGCGGCAGCGCCGACGGCCGAAGGCTGGTGGCTCCGGCGGGCGGCAGCGACCGCAGGAAGCTGTCGGCAGCCGTG
>DATGXZ010000334.1:0-2448 GCA_035298445.1 Flavobacterium sp. | reverse complement strand
TTTGTACTTTCATCGCTGGCACCGACGACCCGGTTCGCAATCAATAACCTGCGACCGACTCTTGAAATGTTCCAGGCCATCGGAAGCGCAGCGCTGAAAACTATATGTTGAATACCTATCTGGAAACGTATTTAAATGGTCTCGGAGGTTCTCTCCTTGCCACTGACGTTGAAAATATCCACGTGCTTCATTCCCTACTCAAACAAAGACATGAGCTTGGAGGTGCACTTGAAAACGGAACGGCTGAGCGTGTGGAAGTTGCAACCCAGAAAGCGATCGAAATTTTTAAAAAATTGTTTGGCACAGGGTCGGGTGAATTGCGGATTCTGATTTATGAATTTCCGGAACCAAGCGCATTTGGTGCTGAAAACCAATTTCTGCATCAAACACTGTCAAACTGCGAAATGGAAGAACACATCACGATGAAGGGATTTGAAATCTTCATCTATAAGGCGCCCTACTTGAAGCTGCCGTTTCAGACTATCTTAAGGGCAATTGCAAATACAGAAATGGGATTCAAACCTGGTGTGGATCAACGCATTTATTTTTTCGATTGTCACAATGACAAAGCATTTTATATGTATGATGACCGAGGCTGTCTGACCAATGGCTTCTAACACCCGTTACCGCAATCTGTCGGTTGCGGTTATGATTGCGTTCTGTAGTTTTTTTGTACTTTCACCCCTATCGCAGCGTACAGCGTTACAACCACCAAAATATACGGTGAGCCGCCAAACGTCAACCGAAATCCCATATAATGAAGCGCTATCGTACATATGTCGTCAATTGGCTAAAAGAGCAGAAAATCGCGATTGCTATTGTATGTTTGGTACTTGTGGTGACGGTCATCCGAGTGAAGTTCGTCGTGGATGATTTGGATCGTTACTCTTCCCGGTCAAAAGAAACCTTTGCAGATTGGAGCTTTTATTATGCAGTAGGTGCCTACGTATTCATGCTTTCGCTGTTTTCGGTAATTGCCTACAGAAAGCGCCTGCTCAGCATCGGATGCTTCCTTAATGGTAGTGTCGTGATTTTATTAATTACTTCTTATGGTAAAGGTTTGACAGACGATGTCCTCTTATCCATGAATACGCATTATGGCAAAACGAGCTACTACCGGACGTTAACCATCGTCCGGTATCCTGAAAAGCGGGTCTTTATGGCCTTCGGCAGCAAGGAAACACTATACGAAGAAGAACTCCGGGCCTTGCATGTAAAACGCCGTCTGACCCCAACCCCTGACCTGTATTCGAAGTCGCACGGTGACACGATACACGTCCGTTATGCGAGAGGATTTTTGGGCGTCGAGTTCAGGGATTAAAACCGGTGTAGGGGTCGGTGCTTGCCCGTTAAGGATACGATTTTATTCTCTCTTTTTGTACCTTCACGCCTGGCGGACACTACTCGTTTCCGGTTCGGAATAACCGCATGAGCCGCGAAACGGTCACTGCCACATAAAACCCACAGTCCAAAAATGCCGCAAATACTTACTTATCTATTGGGGGTGCTTGGTATGATTTACGTCGGAAATAGCCCCTGCACGTCAACCATTAGCCCAAATAAGCGGTCGTTTGGGCCCGACGAGCCGATTTACATTTCCTACAGCATAAAAAATGTTTCGAAAGATACGGTCCGGATTTGGCACTGCGGCTTTTGGTGCAACAACCGGATTGTCGTTACAGACCAACACGATATCGAAATACCCCGAACCGATTGGGGTGCGGAAACACGGAGGCGATTTTCCCCAGGTGGGCCGAGAGACAGAAACTTTCCTATTACACTTGGCCCCGGAGAAATCGACTCAGCCTATGAAAAAGTCAAACTGAAAGACTATTTCAAATTTGAGAAAGCGGGCCAATATGAAGTTCGGTATTATTACGAGGAACGGGATGACGAAGGGGAGATAAAAATAGAAAGCAACATATTACAGTTCTATGTGTCAAGATGAAAGAGACATGATACCCGCAACTGAAATTCACAGAAGTACCTAAAAGACCTGCGACACTTAACCCAGCACAGAACAAAATGAAGCCCTTTATTCTCCTATTCATATTCATACTCGGTTCACACACCGTACTCTTCGGACAACAACGCGGCATGACCTTTCAAGAAGCGGAAGCGGCCGGTATCCGTATCTCCGATTTAGACAGTGCCTATCAAAGCGCCGTACATGCTGACACTACCAAAGCGGTGTTCAAGACAGACAGGGAGTAGGAACGGATGGCCAACGCCTATACCAAACTGCTTCAAGACTTTGGGCGCCATCTGAACGAGAACCGTTTTTACTGGGACAAACCAACGCGATGCTTTAACAGGATCTACTTCAGTCCCGATGGTACCATCGACTATTTCCTCTACCAGTTTAGCGGAAAAACAGCGGACGAGAAACCTTCAGGTGCGCAACAGGAAGTCTTCAAAAGACTATTGAACGAATTCATTGCAAAATAT
>DATGXZ010000333.1:0-6982 GCA_035298445.1 Flavobacterium sp. | reverse complement strand
AAGACGGCCAATCGATCAGGTGTAGACGTTGTACCCACACATAATTACCTCCTGTTTGTAGAGCATCCACACGTCTATACGTTGGGTAAAAGCGGCAACCTGTCAAATTTGCTCCTCAACGAGTCGCAATTGGAGGCTAAGGGCGCCCGTTTTTATAAAATTAACCGCGGCGGAGATATTACCTATCATGGTCCCGGTCAATTGGTAGGGTATCCGGTTCTCGATTTGGAAAACTTCTTTACAGACATTCATAAATACCTGCGCTTATTAGAAGAAGCCATCATACTCACCTTGGGCGAGTATGGTTTGCAAGGCGTCCGGAGTCCGGGTGAAACCGGCGTCTGGCTCGACGTAGGCACTCCGTTTGCCCGCAAGATCTGCGCGATGGGGGTTCGTGCTTCACGCTGGGTCACGATGCACGGATTCGCGTTGAACGTCAATGCTGACCTGGGGTATTTCGACAACATCATTCCGTGCGGGATTCGCGGGAAAGGCGTTACGTCTTTACACGTAGAATTAGGTAAAACGTTGGATATGGCGGAAGTAGCTGACAAGGTAAAAAAACACTTTGCGGCACTTTTCGACGCCCGAATTGTCTAATCGCCGAAGCCGAACTCGAGTTGTTCTTCCGGAAGTAAGCGGAACGACTGTCGATGGTAAACGCATGATCCGTGCAGTCGTATAGCGTTGCGATGGGCCGGCGTCGGGTACCCTTTGTTTTGGTTCCATTTATACATAGGGAACTCTTCGTGCAGCCGCGCCATGTAATCGTCGCGGTACGTTTTGGCTAACACGGATGCGGCGGCAATACTCAGGTATTTACCGTCGCCTTTTATGATGCAACTGTGCGGAATAGCGTCGACCGAACGAAAGCGGTTGCCGTCGACAATGATATACTCGGGTGTCGGAGTGAGTTTGCGGATACATTCCTGCATCGCTTTGATCGAGGCGTTCAGGATGTTGATTTCATCCACGACAAGGTGGTCGAGGTGCGTTACGGAAAAGGAAATGGCCGCGCTTTCGATGATGGGTCGTAAGGCATATCGCTCTTTTTCAGTAAGTTGTTTAGAATCGTTTAACCATTCATGCGTAAAATCACGCGGAAGGATGACGGCAGCAGCAGTAACCGGACCGGCAAGACAACCCCTTCCGGCCTCGTCGGTGCCGGCTTCGAACTCATATTCTGAAAAATTGGGAAGTAACATAATGATAAAGGGCAAATGTAGGTAAATGCAACGTATGTATAGGATGCGTTAAAAATAAGCTGTTGGAGTATCGCATTTGATTAATTCATAAATTAGCACGCTAATACCAATATATTGGATATGAAAAAGAAGTATACCCTTGCCCTGCTTGCGCTGATTCCGTTCCTCGGAATGGCACAGACAGTGAAGCAACGTCAGGAGATTGTCTCGCATTATGATTTGGAGGCACTCAGGCAAATGAAAGAACAGTTCGAGTCGGATTTCTACCAGAACTATAACAAGGCGCTTGAGTTAGCGCGTATTAACGGATGGCCGCTCCGAATTGAAAAACCAGACGGAGGATTTTCCGAACTGCAAGGCGTAACGGAAGACGGTCGCCCGTTGTATTATACGACCGACAATTTAGGCGTAATCAACACCAGTAGGGCCAACCACCTTCATCCGGGAGGTTCATTGGGGCTAAGTCTTACCGGTCTTGATATGTTTGCCGGGGTTTGGGATGGGGACCACCCACGTGTTACACACAACGATTTCGGAGACCGAACTTTTGAGTTCGACAATGATCCTACTCAGGGGTTTCACGCTACGCACGTTACGGGAACGATCATTAGCTCAGGTGCGAGCAGCGCGACCGGTAAAGGGGTCGCCTATCAAGCTACCGCTTGGGTGTGTGATTGGACGAACGATGTGGCGGAAATGACCAGCACGGCCAGCCAGGGAATGTTGTTGTCAAATCACTCGTATGGCCTTGACGCAGGAAGCGGCAATAATTTCCCGGAATCTTATTTTGGAGCCTACATAAGTGCTTCTAAGCAGTTGGACGATCTTATGTATGCCGCGCCTTTTTACCAAGTTGTCGTTTCTGCAGGCAATGATCGGTCACAGCCGCAGACTATTAACCCTGATAAAAGTGGACACGATTTGATCACCAAATGGGCGACTGCTAAAAATTCAATAGTGGTGGCGGCTATCAATAACATTACAAATTACACAAGCCCTACGCAGGCGGTAATGTCTTCATTTAGCAGCTGGGGTCCAACAGATGACAACCGTGTTAAACCAGACATCAGTACAAAAGGGGTTAATGTTAACTCAACCAGTAACACCTCCGATACGGCCTATGCACAAAGCAGCGGTACCTCTATGGCATCACCCGGTGTTACAGGAGCGTTGTTGCTGTTACAGCAGCATTATTCAAATTTGAATGCCGGTACGTTCATGCGCGCAGCTACGCTGCGGGGATTAATGATCCACACGGCGAGTGAGGCAGGCGAGTATGAAGGTCCGGATTCGCGTTTTGGCTGGGGCGTAATCGATGCCCGTAATGCGGCGAAGGCAATTACGGCTGCTACCCAACAAAAAGCCCTTATATCGGAACTTACACTCAATCAGGGGGCAACTTACACAAAGACGGTCACTGTGGATGGTACGGGTTCGCTCGTAGCTACCATTTGTTGGACTGACAAAGGGGGAGTAGTTAACAACTCCGTTGTAGATTTAGTCAACCCTCCTTTGGTGAACGATCTTGATATACGTATCACACAGGATGCCACAACGTATTTCCCTTGGCGTTTGAACGATATTGTCGATGATCCTTCGGTGCAGGAGGATAACTCCGTCGACAACGTTGAGAAGATAGAGGTTAAAAATCCATCCGGGACCTATACAATAACCGTTACCCATAAAGATAACTTGGTGACGGGAAGTCAAAAATTTTCCCTTGTTGTTACAGGTATCGATTTAACGCTGGGAGTAGAGCAAGACGTATTTGCAAAGTTTGACCTATGGCCAAATCCAGTTGCAGACGAGTTGAATGTAGCGGTAACAGACCTTGGCGAGGATCTATCGGTAGCGATTTTTGACCTTCAGGGGAAAAGGTTGGTTAGCCAGACATTTGAATCGGCAGCGGGCAAGGCACGTGTTGATGTGTCAGGTCTTTCATCCGGTATTTACTTCATTAAGGTTCTCCAAGGGTCTAAAGAGGCGGTGCGGAAGTTTGTAAAAAAATAACTTTAACATCATAATTTCATAAAAATAGGGAAGGGGAAGCAACCTCTTCCCTATTTTTTTATCTCTCAGGGGTGAGGAGCAGTTATTAATGAAGTATTAATGTTTTTGCAGAAACTACCGTAAATCTTGGGGTTTTCCGCTGTTAAAAATTTGTTATATTAAAAATAATTGATAGTTTTGCGCCTTTAACTAACTCAAATAAATTCTGTATGAAATCAAAGTTAAATTGGATTATGACGCTGTTTTTGGCGTTCTTTATTCAAGTGGCCTTTGCTCAAGAGAAAACGGTCTCTGGTACCGTTACGGATGACACCGGCGAGGTTCTGCCGGGCGTAAGCGTATTGGTGCAGGGTACTTCAAAAGGTACGCAGACCGACTTCGAGGGTAAATATTCCCTTAAAGTTGCCGTGGGTGATAAGCTCACCTTTCAGTTTTTAGGAATGGATCCACAAACTGTAACGGTAGGAGCGTCCAACTCTATCTCGGTTCAATTGAAGACATCAGCTCGTCAGTTGATTGAGGTTGTTGTGGAAGGTTACAACATTACACGTCCAAAAACTAAATCTAACGTCGCCTCTACTACCGTTAGTGCGGCAACAATTGAGCAACGTCCTAACGCTTCATTTATCCAGACACTGCAATCGCAGGTAGCTGGTTTGAATATCGCGACGGGTACTGGACAGCCGGGGGGTAACAGTTTAGTTATTCTTCGTGGTACGGCGTCAATCTTTGGTAAGATTGAGCCACTCTACGTGATCGACGGTGTGCCGCTTAATGCCGACAACTTCCGTAGTTTGAACCCAGACGACATCGCATCCGTTTCCGTACTGAAGGATGCCGCTGCAACCGCGAAGTATGGTAACCGCGGTTCCAATGGTGTTATCGTCGTGACTACCAAAAAAGGTGGCTATGAATCTAATTTGTCTATCAAGTATAACGTGACCACTGGTTTTTCAAAGTTCCAGGGTAACGATTATAATATGATGAATACACGCCAAATTCTGACGCTGGAGCGCCAGGTTGGCCAAGGACTTGGCGCCACTGGTGGTTTGGGAAATATTCCACTGACTGATGCGCAGATTGCGTCTTATGGCAACACCAATTGGAATGACTACTTTTTCCGTACCGGATATTCGCAGAACCACACGTTGAGTCTGACAAGCGGTAGCAAAACGCTTGCTTCGTTTACTTCATTCGGATTCTTCGACCAACAGGGTATTCTCCGTAACACGGATCTTAACAGGTTTACCTTCAGGAATAACCTTACCGGTCGTAGTGCGAACGAGAAGTTCAATTATTCTACTAATGTTACCATCAACTTCTCACGTCGAAATGAAGCGACTTCTCTTGGTACGGGTGGTGTAAACCAAAACTTCCTGGTCGGTGCGAACAATGGCTTGCCTTACATCTCTCCTGACATGTGGGTGAGCGGTCAGCAGACCTTTGTTGATTACAACACAGACACCATTTTCGATCCAGACACAACTGACGGCGTGAATGGTCCTTTGGCAGGTACGTTGGCCTACACGCCACTTTTCCTTGTCGATAAATTGAATACCTTCTCTAACGAAATCGATGAGTTGAAGGGGGTTGCTTACTTTGAAGCCTCCTACAAAATTGCAAAACATTTTACTTTAGGTATTAATTCAGGTTTGGATTACACGGAACAAACAGCAACTGTTTTCCAGGATCCTGAAGCCTTTAACTCTTTCGTATTCCAGAACGGTACTGAGGCGATTGGTTTCCAATCACAAACCTACCAGCGTGATGCGTCATTCAACACGAACACGAGCCTGAACTACAACAGGTCGTGGGGTAAACATACCCTGGACGTTACCGCGTTTACAGAGTACTACAAAACCCACTTCAACTCGTTTACCTATACGCAGAACGGTTTGGATCCGAAAACGTCGTTCCCAGGTGGTGGAAGTGGCTTTATCATAGATACCGAAAATGACGATTTCAATGTGCCGACAGTCGGCGCATCGAAAGTGGAGGCTGGCCTTTTTTCCTACTTCTCTGTTGCTGACTACGACTACGACGGGCGATTCGGTTTAGGAGCTACCGTTCGTCGGGATGCCTCATCGCGTTTTGCCAACTCCAATCGTTGGGGTACTTTCTGGTCGGTAAGTGGCCGTTGGAATCTTGACAAAGAAGCATTCCTACAGGGTTCTTTCGTCAATAAGTTGAAACTTCGTGGTTCTTATGGTACAAACGGTAACCAAGACGTTTTGAATGGAACATATGCGGGTCTTAGTCTGACGAGAGAGCTTTATTCCGTTGCGCCATTATACCAAAATGCGTCTGGTTTGGCTCCTGCCCAACCAGCCAACCGGGATCTTAAATGGGAGACTGTTGCCCAAACCAATATTGGTACCGATTTCGAAATGTTCAACAGCCGTTTGGTTGGTACCATTGATTGGTACTATAAAAAGACCACTGACTTGTATCTTGACCTTACACCACCGCCAAGCAGCGGATGGGGTGGCTATCCTGGTAACTTTGGTAACATGTGGAACCGCGGTCTAGAGGTGACATTGTCATACGACTTGGTTCGTCCGGCTGATTCAAACCCTGAAGGTCTTCAAGTGAAGTTGCGTTTCAACGGTTCTCGTAACATCAACCGCGTTGGTGATATCGCAACCCCTGGTGGACTTATCGACAATGGTTTGACTGTCATTCAGGAGGGTAGGATGATCAATGAGTTTTTCCTGGTTCGTTACGCGGGTGTAAACCCTGCTACTGGTAACCTGTTGTTTTACAACAAGGATGGTGAGTTAACGGAGAATCCGGATGGGGCGGCTGACCGCGTTCTTACCGGAAAGTCACGTCTTCCTATTTACCAGGGTGGTTTCGGAGCGGATATTGATTTCCACAATTTCTATTTGTCGACGCAGTTTTCTTACGTTGCTGACATTTGGCGTTACGACTACGACCTCCAAGGTGTTCAGGATCCAACAGATATTGGTGTATACAACAAGTCAACTGACATCTTGAGAGCATGGACCCCTGATAATCGCGTGACTGACATCCCGTCACTTACCGCTACTAACTTGTCGCTTGACGGAGACTCAGATCGTTACCTGAAAGATGCGTCTTATGTTCGCCTCCGCTATTGCACATTTGGTTACAACTTCCCTAAGCGTTTTCTCGAAAAAACGTTTGTCCGTAACCTGAAGGTGTTTGCGCAGGCTGAGAACCTCGTGACCTGGTCGAAGTGGAGAGGCTGGGATGCAGAAAGTACACGTGCTAATGACCAGTACCAGTATCCTACCCCGAAGACTATTTCTGTTGGTGCACAGATTGAATTCTAAAAAAAAAGAAAATGAGAAAGTTTAAAGTAACTATTTTAGCTTTGATGGGGTTGGCATTTTTTTCATGCCAGGACGCCATTGACATCGTGCAGGGCGGTGAATTGTACCCTGAGAGCGCTTTTGAGACCGTAGATGACCTACAGCAGGGACTTGTCGGTGTTTACGGTGTGGTTCCCGGAGAAACAGAGATAGGTTTCAACGCCGTCTTTACCGATGAGGTTCGTATCGGCTATGCTAACGGTGGGCAGGGGCTCATCCAAGGTGAGTATGGTTTTATCCTTAACACCAACTCTGGCGATGCTTCAGCGATCTGGACTGCGTATTATCGTATGCTGATGTTTACCAACCGGGCGCTGGATGCCGCTGAGACCATTGTGCCAAGTGGCGATGATGAAACCGCTCAATACAAAGACATAATTGCTCAGTTACACATTCTCCGCGCCTGGGCACATT
>DATGXZ010000332.1:0-2257 GCA_035298445.1 Flavobacterium sp. | reverse complement strand
ACCAGGAGTAAGGCCATCCATAGGCCGACTCGTTGGAGTAATTGGGTAGAGTTTTTCATTTTGGTTTTGATTAATTAATTTGCATGCCGAAGTTAAATGCCTGTTATTGAAAATTTCCGCTTCGAAAACCGAAAACGTTTTCGAAATCGCCGAAAACGTTTTCGATTCCTTTTAAAGCGCTTCGTCCGGTACATGAAAGAAACTACATTGAAGGAAATCGCCGAGCAGCTTGGCATCTCGGTCACTACGGTATCGAAAGCGCTAAAAGGGTATCCGGACGTCAGCCCCAAAACGCGGAAAGCGGTGATGGACCTTGCCGAAAAATGGCACTACCAGCCCAATAGTTTTGCAGTAAACCTTCGCACGCGTGAATCCCGCACGATCGGACTGATCATCCCCGAGGTAGCGCACCACTTCTTCTCGAATGTGATCGATGGCATCATCGGGCAGGCCGAACAGCACGGCTATCTGGTTATCATTTTACAGTCGAACGAGTCGCTCGAACTTGAAAAGAAACAGGTCGCCCTTCTGATACAAAAACGGGTCGACGGCATCCTGATGTCGCTTTCGAACGAATCGAACGATGACGACCACCTGCGGGAAATTGTAGCGCGGGGCATTCCCTTTGTGCAGTTTGATAAGATTTCAAAACTGATTCCGTCTTCGAAAGTCATCATTGACGACAGGGCCGCTGCAGCCTCTGCCGTGCAACATCTCATCGATAAAGGCTGCCGTCGGATTGCCCACATCCGCGGACCGGTGAACCCACAGAACGCCATCGATCGGTTTATGGGATACAAAAAGGCGTTGCAGGACAATGACATCGTCTTCGACCCCTCGTTGGTGTACACCTGCGAACGGGTGACATTTGAAGAGGGACGCGCGTTCGCGGCCAGAATCGTCGACGAGCATCCAGATGTAGACGGTTTGTTCGCCATCACCGACCTGGTAGCCGTTGGCGCCCTTGACCTGTTCAACGAGCGGAAGATCGCCGTGCCCGAACGCATCGCCGTCATCGGGTTCAGCAACTGGTTTATGTCGCAGGTCATCAATCCGCCGCTCAGCAGCATCGAACAACCCGGTCGTGAGATTGGCGAAGCAGCCTTCGGTTTGCTGTTGGAAGAAATGACGGCTGCACGCGAGCAGACACGTCCGCAACCCCGCACGGTGTCATTCCCGACACGGGTGGTAGAGCGGAAGTCGACCCAACGCCCTTGACGTTTCCCTGACCTAATTACAACTCGTTCATTTCCACTTTTCCCGCTATCTTTGCGCAAATTTTTTCCATGCAACCACTTGCCGCCTACCAGGAACGCTTCCAGCAACATCTCGATCAACAAACGCTGCCGGATAATCCGCGTGGACTCTACGAGCCTATCGCGTATATAATGGGGTTGGGTGGAAAGCGGATCCGGCCCGTACTGACCCTCATGTCGGCGGAGCTTTTTGGAGCTGATGTGTCACACGCACTTCCCGCCGCGACAGCTGTAGAGGTGTTCCATAATTTCTCATTGGTGCACGATGATATTATGGACCATGCGCCGTTACGACGGGGACATGAAACCGTACACGAAAAATGGAACCTTAACACCGGCATCCTGTCGGGTGACGCCATGCTCATCCTCGCCTACCGCCACTTCGAAGCCTATGAGCCCGCTGTGTTCCGCGAGCTTGCCAAGTTGTTCAGCCAGACGGCCCTTGAGGTATGCGAAGGCCAGCAATGGGATGTGGATTTCGAAACGCGCGACGATGTCACCATTCCGGAATACCTGAAGATGATCGAGTATAAAACGGCCGTTTTGCTGGGTGCCGCACTTAAAATGGGCGGTATCGTGGCCGGAACCTCCGAAAAAAACAAGGAAGCCATATACGATTTTGGACGTAATCTCGGCATTGCCTTCCAATTGCAGGACGATTACCTCGACGCATTTGGCGACGCCGCGACCTTTGGCAAACAGATCGGCGGCGACATCATTGAAAATAAAAAGACCTATCTCTATTTGAAGGCCCTTGAACAGGCGGCCCCTTCGGAACGGGAGGCGTTGCTGCAACTCTATTCGATCCACGCGCAGGACAACGCCGATAAAATCCGTTCGGTGAAAGATATTTTTCTTTCTTCAAAGGCGGCGGAGGCGACGTCTCAGGCAATTCGTAATTATACGTACAAAGCCTTTTCGGTGCTCGACGAAATGGAAGTGCCGGAAGACCGGAAACCGATCCTGCGTGCATTCGGAGAAAAACTGATGGCCCGCAGCGT
>DATGXZ010000331.1:0-5678 GCA_035298445.1 Flavobacterium sp. | reverse complement strand
GTAACCCTACCCTTACTATGAGCCTTCACATCCTGATTGTCGAAGACGAAAAACTGACGGCAGCCGATCTGGCGGCTACGATCCGGAAGGTACGACCTGATGTTACCATCGTAGCGGTAGTTGGAAGCGTGGCCGAAGGGCGGGCTTTTTTCACGGGCGGGGACTCGGTTGACCTGATTTTCTCCGACATCCAACTCGGAGACGGCCTCAGCTTCGATATTTTTGAAACGACGCGTCCGACCGCACCGGTGATCTTCTGTACGGCGTATGATGATTACGCCCTACGGGCTTTCAAATCACTGGGCATCGATTACATCCTCAAACCATTCTCGATGGATTCGGTGGCGGCGGCACTTGACAAATTCGAGACGATCCGTGGGAATTCCCGTCCTGCGGTTCCCGATTACCAGGCGGTATTCGAAGGTTTTCGGCAGCAGTTGGAAGCGCCAAAACGCCAAGCTCTCCTGCTCTACCGGCGCGACAAGATCATTCCGCTCGATGTTGATTGCATCGCCTTGTTTTTCATTGAGGATGAAACGGTGTTCGCCCAGACCTTCGACGGCGAGCGATGGGCCACGGATGACCGGATGGAGGCTCTCGAACAACAATTGGCCCCGCGCTACTTCCGCGCCAACCGCCAGGTTCTCGTCAACCGGAGTGCGGTCAAGGAGGCCTCACGTGACCTGCACCGAAAGCTGCGCGTGCATCTGACATGCCGCTTCCACCAGACCGTTTTGGTCGGGAAGGAAAAGGTGCCGGTCTTCCTCGAATGGCTTCAAAACCAATCCTCCTGATTCCCTTCCACTAAAAGCCGGTCGGCCCACCCCGCGGATTGTCCGTTTCCCGTTGCCGTTTGTCCGTTTCGGATGGTTTCCCGTTGTGCGCCTATAAGGGGTTTGCGACTTTCGTGGACGTAAATCTCCGGCATGAGAGCTGGAAATTCCTAATGACCCAACTCCTTTACCTTATCCGATGGGAAAAAGACTGAACCTACTGCTTGTCGCGGGCGTTGTCATGTGGTCGACCACCGTACTGTCACAACAGGTTTTCCGGGATCTGTCGTCGGTGCTGCGCTATGCCGACACCGCCAGCACCCGACTGAAAAGTGGCTCGATACGCGAGGAACAGGCGCGAAAGGCCCGGCTCGCGGCGCTTATCAGTGTGGCCGACCCCCAGGCCAACAATAGCGCGAGTTTTACGAATAACACCACCTTACCGGTATCGATCCTTCCGGCAGATGCCTTTGGAGGCGAACCGGGTGCAAGCCGCGAGATCCGGATTGGTACCCGTTATAATACGGCCGTTGTGCAATCTGTTGAAATCAAACTACTTAACCCGGAAGGATGGGCGAACCTTCGTTTGTCGAAGGTAAACCTCGAAATGGCCCAAACCGATTCGCGATTGACCAAAAAGGAGCTGTATGAGAACATCGCCGGGGCCTATTTCAATATCGTGCAGTTGCAGGAGCAGGCCGCCAGTCTCCGACGGAATAGCGCGGTGTCGGATTCATTGCTCGTAATCGTCCGGAACAAATATGCCGCCGGACAGGTAAAACAACAGGACGTAAACGATGCGGAAGTGAACGTACTGACGCTGCGGGAAAACGCCCGACAACTTGATTTCCTTTGTGAGCAGCAACGCCTCGCTCTTGCGGTACTGATTGACCTTCCGGCGGATGCCACACTTACCGTTGAACAGGAGATGCCGGCGTTGCCATCGTTGAAGCCGGAGATTGGACAGAACCTTTTGTCAGCAGATGCCGGTCGGTTGAAGGAAGACTATGCGCGTCTCGACTACCGACGACGGAAATGGAGCATGCTGCCCACCCTTTCGTTCGTCGCGAACCAGGGGTTCAACCTCTATAACGAGCAGTTTTCGGTTACGGATGGGAACTGGATCAGCAGCAATTATGTAGGTCTCAAACTCAGTGTGCCGTTGCCGACTTCGCGAAGCATCGCTGACCGTTTCAACGCGCGCTATGACCATGAACTCGCACAGCAGTCGGCACGACAAGCTGCCTTAGAGGCCGAACAGGACAACCGAAACCTGTCGATTGAATGGGACAAGGCGGTTTCGCAATGGGAAAGCAAAACGGCGATACAGGCCCTGCAGGCCGACACCTACCAGAAGAACCGCCGGCTGTATACGGAAGGCCTGATAGGACTTGACCGTACGCTTGAGAGCCTGAACACACTCATACAGACCGATTATGACCTTGTGGAAAGTAAGGTCGACCTGATGCTGGCGATGGCTAAAATTGAAATCAACAACCAAATCCGATGAGGAACATGAAGAAGTTACCTTTTGTTATCGTACTCCTTTCCTGGGTGTTCGTGGAGGGCTGCGGCAAGAAAACCGAAGAAACCCGTCCGGTTCGACGCGATGTTACCGAAACCGTATTCGCATCCGGTTATCTCGAAGCGCAAAACAGTTATTCGCTGACCGCCCAAACCGACGGCTACCTGCTGGCGGTGCGTTTTGAGGAGGGCGACGTAGTAGAATCGGGTGCCCTGCTGGCATTGGTAGACGGGGAAGAGAATCGCATCAATGCGGAAAGTGCCGCGGCCTTGTCGGCGATTGCGAAAAGCAACACCCTTCCCTCTGCTCCCCTTTTGGCGCAGGCAGAAAATGCGGTCGAAATCGCGCGCCGTAAACGCGACCAGGACGCTGTGCAGGAACGTCGGTACCTCGAGCTGTGGCAATCGAACAGCATCCCGAAGGTAGACTATGAAAATGCCCTTTTGCAATACCAGACGTCTGATGCGAACTACCGCTCAGCTTTGGCTTCCTATAAAAACCAACAACAGCAGGCGCGGCAACAACTGATTTCAGAACAGGCGCTGGCAAATGTCAACCAGGTCGTGGAACGCAAAAACCAGGTGCGTGCGGTGCTTGGAGGTAAAGTGTATAAGAAGTACAAACAGGCCGGGGATTATGTGCGCCGCGGCGATGTGATTGCCGACATCGGAAACGCCCAAACGATCTATGCGAAGGTGAGTGTAGACGAAAGCGTGATGGCAAAAGTGAAGTTGGGACAAAAAGCGGACGTCCAGCTCAATACCGACAAAAACAAAGTGTATCGCGCCACGGTGCGGGAGATTGCCCCTTCTTTTGACGAGGCCACACAGTCGTTTATCTGTAAACTGTATTTTGATACGCCCCTTGATTTCCAAATCGCCCGCACGCAACTGCAGTGTAACATCATCGTCGGACAGGTCAAAAAAGCCCTTCTCATTCCGCGCCATTATATGGATTATGGTGGATTCGTGCAGGTAAAAGGTGAAGCAACGAGACGCAAGATCAGAACCGGATTCACCAGCAACAACTGGGTGCAGGTGGAAAGTGGAATTGACGAGGGCACCGTCCTGGTCACCGATAACCTTCCGGCCAATAACACCGCCACGTCTGAAGTCGGGGCGCAATTCAAATAAGGATGAAGCTTCCTGTCAATTACGAGATTGCGGTTACGCACATCGTCACCCGGCGGAAACAGACGTTCGTGGCGGCACTTGGTGTGACGATCGGTGTGGCGATTTACCTCTTCATGAATTCGCTAAGTTCAGGGTTTACGCAGTATTCACGGGATATGATCTTCCAGACGAACGCCCACATCAAAATCTATAAGAACGATGAGGTCAGTGTTCCCTTACGGCAAGATAGCACCGTAACCACCGTCATCCTGAACCCGCAAATCACGACCCGCACGAAAACCCTGCGCGATCCGAACCAGTTATTGCGACAGGTGAAGGCGGAACCCTATATCGTGCAGGCCATTGCACAGGTAGATTTTGCCGCTTTCTTCAACAGGGGGAGTACGCAGCTAAAGGGTACGGGTTGTGGCGTGAACATGACCGAGTATGCGGCGCTGTATGATACGCGAAAGTACATGGTGGCGGGCTCGGTTGAGGACCTGCAGAACGACCTGAACGGTGTGATCATCGGCAGTGGTATTGCGCGCAAACTGAACCTGGGGCTAAACGACAACCTTACCGTCAGCAGCAGTTATAATGTGACGAAGGTGCTGCATATCGTTGGTATTTTCAGTATGGGAAACAGCGTCATCGACGACGGAAGGTGTTATGTGAACATCAGTACGGCCCAGCAATTCCTGACCGAGGGCCCAAGTTACATCTCGACCCTCTATGCGAATACCGTCAATCCGGATGCGACGGATGATGCCGTCAAACAGTTGCAGACCCTTACCGACTATACGGTTGAGGACTGGAAAACCACCAACGCCGACGTGATCAGCGGTGACCGCACGCGGAAAACCATGATGAACGCCATTTCGCTCTCTATCCTCATTGTGGCGGCGTTCGGGATCTATAATATCCTGAGTGCCACCATCAGCCAAAAGATCAACGACATTGCCATATTAAAGGCCGTGGGGTTCCGGGGCCGTGATGTGATCCGGATTTTCGTGACCGAAGCCATTATCATGGGAATGATTGGCACCGTCGCCGGCCTTTGTATCGGCGGGATCCTCATCCAGATTCTTTCGGGGATTTATATGGGCGCTCCCGTGGGTTACTTCCCGGTGCATTTTGAATTCGCCTTGTTTGCGCGGAGTTTTGTGTTGGGGATCGTGATCACGTTTTGTGCGGGTTACTTTCCGGCGCGAAAAGCCGCCAATGTGGACCCGGTAAGCATTTTCCGTAAATAAATTCCTCTATCATGAACCAGCCCGATATTGTACTCCGTACTGTTGCCATTGAAAAATACTTTTATGATCCGGTGAAATTCAAAGTGCTGGACAAGGTGAGTTTTGAAGTCGCCAAAGGAGAATTCCTGACATTGGTGGGGAAAAGCGGAAGTGGGAAATCGACCCTGTTGTATTGCCTGAGTACGATGGACACCGACTACGGCGGCTCACTGGAACTATTGGGTGAAACCGTTACGGGTAAGAGTCCTGATAATCTGGCGCATATCCGAAATGAACATATAGGATTCGTGTTTCAGTTCCACTATTTGCTCCCGGAGTTCTCCTGTCTCAAAAACGTCATGTTGCCGGCCCTGAAACTGGGGCGCCACACGCCGGATGTAATTGAAGAAAAGGCCTACCAGAAACTGGAGATACTGGGTTTGAAAGAGCAGGCGCTCAAACCTGCATCGAAACTGAGCGGTGGCCAGCAGCAACGGGTTTCGATTGCACGGGCCCTGATCAATGAACCGCAGATCATTATGTGTGATGAACCTACCGGTAACCTCGACAGTCGAAACGCGCAAACGGTGTTTGATATTTTCAAGCAAATCTCCAAAGAATTCGGGCAGACGATAATTGCCGTTACCCATGACGTGGATTTTGCCAAAAGCAGCGATCGCACCATTGAACTGGCCGATGGTACCATCGTACATTGAGGGATGCACACGAAAACCGGCGTCAGCGCACTGCCTGGGCCTTTCAGTTTCGCACTTAGCTGATTGCAATGCGACGCAGGATGGTCCTTCTCCCTTTTTCCTTACACACTCCGTTGAAACGAGACCGGTGAACAACCGGAACCTAAAAATGACACTATGACAAAGGCTCAAAAAACCAGGGTAGTCATTGTGGATGACGAACCGCTCTCAGCCGACGTGATTCGCACCTACTGCGGATCGATCGATCATATGGAACTGGCGGCTGTCTTTCACAACCCGATGGAAGCGCTGCAATTCCTGAATGCGGAACGTGTGGATGT
>DATGXZ010000330.1:0-2394 GCA_035298445.1 Flavobacterium sp. | reverse complement strand
ATCTACCCGCCTACCCCTTCGATGCGGATCATCGCGGATATTTTCGCTTATACCAGCCGCCACATGCCGAAATTCAACTCGATCTCGATTTCCGGTTACCATATGCAGGAAGCGGGTGCGACAGCGGATATTGAGTTGGCGTATACGTTGGCGGACGGCCTCGAATACATCCGTACCGGACTTGCTGCCGGGATGCAGATCGATGATTTCGCACCCCGCCTGTCGTTCTTCTGGGCCATTGGGATGAACCATTTCATGGAAATCGCCAAGATGCGCGCCGGACGGATGCTATGGGCGAAACTGCTCAAGCAATTCCATCCGAAAGACGAAAAATCACTTGCACTTCGCACGCACTGTCAGACATCGGGATGGAGCCTGACGGAACAGGATCCGTTCAATAACGTCGCCCGTACCTGCATTGAAGCCGCAGCCGCCGCTTTCGGTGGCACACAGTCGCTGCACACGAATGCGCTTGACGAGGCCATCGCCTTACCGACCGACTTTTCGGCCCGGATTGCGCGCAATACCCAGATTTTCCTCCAAGAGGAAACCAAAATCACGAAAGCCGTCGACCCTTGGGGCGGTAGCTATTACGTAGAAAGCCTGACAAAGGAAATCGCCGAAAAAGCCTGGGCGCTGATCGAAGAGGTCGAGGCGCTGGGCGGAATGACAAAAGCAATCGAAGCAGGCATCCCGAAACTGCGAATCGAGGAAGCGGCCGCGCGGAAACAGGCACGTATTGACAGCGCACAGGACATTATTGTAGGCGTCAACAAATACCGCCTGAAAAAAGAAGATCCGTTGCACATTCTCGACGTCGACAACGAACTCGTGCGCAACCAACAAGTAGAACGTCTGGCGCAAATCAAAGCCCAACGTGACGCATCGAAAGTGGCCGACTGCCTTTCCCAACTGACGGAAGCCGCACGTTCGGGCGCCGGCAACCTCCTGGAACTCGCCGTAGAAGCGGCGCGCCATCGCGCGACACTGGGCGAGATCAGCGACGCACTCGAAACCGTATACGGACGATACAAAGCACAAATCAAATCTTTCAGCGGCGTGTATAGCAGGGAAATCAAGAACGACGAAAGCTTCGAGAAAGCGAAGCAACTGGCCGACGCCTTCGCCAAACAGGAAGGCCGCCGACCGCGCATCATGATTGCGAAGATGGGACAGGACGGCCACGACCGCGGCGCCAAAGTCGTCGCGACAGGCTATGCCGACGTGGGATTCGATGTAGACATCGGTCCGTTGTTCCAAACGCCTGCGGAAGCTGCGAAACAGGCGGTAGAGAACGACGTGCACATTCTGGGCGTTTCGTCTTTGGCAGCCGGACACAAGACGCTGGTGCCACAAGTGATTGCCGAATTGAAGAAGTACGGAAGGGAAGACATTATGGTCATCGTCGGCGGGGTAATACCGGCCCAGGATTACCAATTTCTTTTCGACGCGGGTGCGGTAGCGGTGTTTGGCCCCGGAACCAAAATCAGTGAGGCGGCCATCCGCATACTGGAAATCCTGCTCGACTGATGGCAGCGGCTTCCGTATACGATGTGATCATCATCGGAGGAAGCCACGCCGGGTTAGCTGCGGCGATGACCCTCGGTCGGGCGCTGCGGAACGTACTCGTGATTGACAGCGGACAACCTTGTAATGCCCTGACGCCCGCTTCCCACAATTTTCTTTCGCGGGATGGCATTGCGCCGTCCGAACTCCTTCGGATTAGCCGCGAACAAGTCAGCCGGTATGCGACTATTACGCTTCTCGAAGCAACCGCGACCGCTGCGGCGAAAGCGGGTCCGTATTTTACTATCGAAACCGACAGCGGCGCCATCCACACGGCGCGGAAACTGATTTTCGCGACCGGTTTGAAAGACATATTGCCCGACATTCCAGGGTTTGCAGCCTGTTGGGGCATCACCGTCGTACATTGTCCGTATTGCCACGGATATGAAGTCCGTGGAAAGAAAACCGGCGTACTCGCCGAAGGCGCAACGGCCTATGGTTTCATCGAACTGATTTACAATTGGACGAGTGACCTGACCTTATACAGCAACGGTCCTGCCGGACTCACGGGCGAACAGGCAGCGAAACTGGCGCACTATGGAATTACCATTGTGGAGAAGAAAGTCGAGGCGCTGGTGCATGAAGGAGGCCTCATCCGGTCGATTCGTTTTGCAGATGGCAGCACGGCCGAAGTGGAAGCCCTATATGCCCATCCGGAAACGACCCAGCATTGCGACCTGCCGTTGTCGTTGGGCTGCGAGATCAACGAACACGGCTCAATCACCACCGACGTGTTCCAGCAAACCTGTGTGAAGTTGGTATTTGATACGGGAGAAGTTGACATGATATATGCACCTCACAGATAATTTTTAGGTTATCTGCAAAGCC
>DATGXZ010000329.1:0-8902 GCA_035298445.1 Flavobacterium sp. | reverse complement strand
TTTGTATGAACAGTTTCTCGCCAGTATCACGCTCCAACAGGCGTCGAGCCAGCAGTTGCTGTTTCCGTTGCCGCTGTATTTTTCCAACGTCGAACTCGAGTTGTTACGGGAACTCGAACCGTCGCTCCGCAATACCGGATTTATCTTTGAGTCGTTCGAGGAAGACCATGTGGTGATTTCGGGCCTTCCGGTCAATGTCGCGGAGAGCGAGACATCGATTGTATTGGAGGAACTCCTGGCCGACTTACAACAGGACGTACCCGATACCCATTTCAGTCAGAGTGACGGCATCGCCAAATCGATGGCCCGCAGCCTGGCGGTGAAGACGGGCACGGTATTATCGGAAAAAGAACAGGAAAATCTCGTAAACAGTCTTTTCGCATGCAAGGAACCGTCGGTTTCGCCGTTTCATAAACCAACCTTCATTACATTACGGGTGGAGGATTTAGATAAACGCTTCGCTATATGATGCAGATGACGCCCGTCGTTAAACAGTTATTGATCCTGAATATCATCATGTTCGTGGGATGCGGCCTGATACAGAACGCTGACAGTTGGTTTGCCCTCTACTATGTTGAAAATCCGGCGTTCAAAATTTGGCAGGTGGTAACACATATGTTCATGCATGGTAGCGTCATGCACATTGCCTTCAACATGTTTGCGCTTTATTCATTCGGGGGATATCTTGAGCATTTTTGGGGTGCCAGGCGTTTTACGTTCTTTTATCTCTCGTGTGGATTAGGAGCGGCGTTAGTCCATACGCTTGCAAATGGTTATTTTTTCCACGAGGGACTCGACCTTTTGCTGCAGAATGGATTCGCCAAGAAAGATATAATTGAGCTGCTTTCTAATGGCGAGTACGATAAGCGATGGACAGACGTCCTTGGGAAGGATGGCTTTGACCGGTTTGCCGGTGCGTTCGTGAGTCCTGCAGTCGGCGCATCTGGAGCTATATATGGATTGCTAGCGGCCTTTGCGCTCATGTTTCCCAATGCAGAGTTGTTCATAATGTTCATTCCCATACCTGTCAAGGCTAAGTATGTAGTTCCCGGGTTGATTGCCCTTGATGTACTGGGAGGTGTTTCCAAATATAGCGTCATGGGATCGAATATCGCACACTTTGCCCATATTGGCGGTGCGATTTTTGGGGTCATCATTATGTGGGCCTGGCGCAATAGCAAGTATAATCACAGACGCTGGAACTAATGTCGATCTACAAAGACCTTAAAATGGAGTATCGTTTCGGTGGCACACCGGAACGCGTGATTTACTGGAATGTCGGTATTTTTCTTGCATCGATTGCCCTGTTCTACCAGTTTCGAAGCTTCGTATTCGTCTTTCCCGATTGGCTTCAGCTCGTAGGATATATCGATACACTATGGCTTCGTCCGTGGACATTGGTGACCTATGCCTTCCTGCATGCGTCTTTCCTCCACCTGCTCTTTAACATGCTGACGCTGTTTTTCGCGGCGCGCATTTTTACGACGTTTTTCAACGGACGACAGTTTCTTGGATTGTATTTTTTGTCTGCCATTTTCAGTGGACTCGTGTTCGTCCTGACGTTCTACTTCACGGGTAGTGTGGGGAATATGGTCGGGGCGTCGGGTGCTATCATGGCGGTGTTGCTGGCCGCGACGACGTATCAGCCGTTGATGTCGATTCGGCTGATGTTGATTGGGTACGTCAAACTCTGGCACATTGCGGCGGTTTTATTGCTGCTTGACCTGATGCAATTGCACGATCCGAATTTTGGCGGGCACGTTGCGCATTTGTCAGGGGCCTTGTTCGGATTTCTCTACATACGCCTGCTACAACGCGGCATCGATTTGTCGCGGGTCATGCTGCTGTTTGAAGCAGGAGGATGGCAATGGCTCAGGCCTGCGAAGAAACGCCCGTTCCGGCAGGTGCATACCAATCCGAAGGCGCCGCGACCGACTGCCAAGCCGGCGAAAGACCGCCACCAGCAACAGATCGATGATATCCTCGACAAAATCAGCAAATCGGGTTACGACAGTTTGACGAAAGAAGAGAAGGAATTCCTTTTTAAAGCCGGAAATCCGTAACGCTGGTTTTTTTTGTAGCTTCGCTACAGCCAACCCGTCCCTCCCGATGAAACAGCTTTCGTGGCCCAACAGAATCGTCTTTTTCCTCAATATTATATTGGCGATCCTGACGTTCGTTGCCTATTTTTTTCCGTTTCTGGCGCCGAAGGTGTTTCCGTTGTTGTCGGTATTCACCCTTATCCTGCCCCTGCTGCTGATACTGAACGTGCTTTTTTTTGGTTGGTGGGCGATGCAATTCCGCAGGCAGGTACTCCTTTCGGGCATCGTGCTGTTGCTCGGGATGACCTTCATCAGTAAGTTTTATAAGTTTGGATCGGCCGACTATGATTCGCAGGAAGGCGATTTCAAAGTCATGAGTTATAACGTCCGTCTTTTCAACAAGTTTGAATGGTCGGAGAAGACGACCGTTCCGGTAGAAATCTCAGATTTTGTGAAAGAACACCAACCGGATATCCTCTGCATACAGGAGTATTCAGGTATGGCGGACTTCGACATCTCGGCCTTTCCCTATAAGTATGTCGCCATGCACGGGGTACGGATTGCCACCGGGCAGGCCATTTTTTCCAAATATCGGATCATAGGAAAAGGTGAAATCCCGTTTCCCGATACGTCGAACAGCGCGATTTATGCCGATGTGGTCAAAGGAAACGATACCATCCGGGTCTATAACATGCACCTGCAATCAATCAAAATCAGTCCGGATGTGCACGAAATAGAGGAAGACGTCAACGGCATCAACCAGAAGAAGTCGCAGATGATGCTCCGTCGCATGAGCAATGCCTTCCGCCGTCAACAGGTGCAGGCCGAGATGCTGCGCGAACATCGGGCTGAGTGGACGCACAAACTCCTGATTTGCGGCGACATGAACAACAGTGCGTTTTCATATGTATACCGCACTATCCGGGGCGATCTGAACGATACGTTTGAAGAAGCAGGGAGTGGTTTTGGGAAAAGCTATGATTTCAAGTACTATCCGGCCCGGATCGACTACATTTTCTCCGATCCCTCGTATGAGGTGAGAAGTTTCCGGAACTTTCCTGAAATCCAGGATTCCGACCATTTTCCGATACTGGCCGTATTGACCGATAAAAAGGTCTAAACTATACCGTTTGCCGTTGCAGATAGGCCAATGCGTGTCGTCCTTCGTTGAAGAGCAGGTCCAATACGCTGAGGTTTGGTAAAAAACCACATTTCTCCTCGAAAACCTGGGTATACGGTTCGATCACCGTACCATCTTTTTTCCCATTGGCCAATCCGCGGTAATCTTTGACGTCGGTGCGGACTTTGAAGTATTCCTCTGTTCTGCCATACGTAAGGTCAAACCGAAGGCATTTCGATACGAGTGCCATCGACTCCAGTGTCAGGTCCAACAGGAACGTATGCCGCTTTTCAAAAAAGGGGTGGAGGGTGTCTTCGAAGTATTCAAAAAAGGGCGAACTCCGATATGCCGCTTCCAGTGATTTGAAGTGCTGCTTCTGCCAGTCGAAGGCCGTCTCCAGTCGCACATCGCGTGTTTTCTGGTGCTGGTCGCCTGAATGTTTGATGGGTATGTTGAGCAATTGCACGCCGTTCGGACTGTAGATATACATCCGGTTTCGGTTCGTCTGCTTTTGGAAGTTGTCATCCGTTTCGAGCAACAGGCCGTCTGCCTGCACGAGTGCCGCAAACGAACTGATAGACGGGAAATAGGTAGGCAACAACAGGCTTTTCATCACGCTTTTGCGGCTTTCCTCTTTTTGTAAATGGTATTACCAATCAGGTAAATGGCCAGTGTGATCAGGAAATAGGGGAGGTAGGATACCGGTTTTCCATGTCCGCCAACAGTTGTAAACATGCGGTTCCAGCGGATTTTCTTGATCGGGTTCTTCCAGCTTTGGGTCGGGTCGACGCTCCACCAAATGAAGACCGGCTTTCCGACGATATGGGTGGACGGCACGTATCCCCAATAACGAGAGTCTTCTGAATTGTGGCGGTTGTCACCCATCATCCAATAGTAATCATCGCCGAAGGTATAGGAAGTGGCGGGTTTGCCGTCGATGTAAATCGTACCGTTCTTCACTTCCAGCTCGTGCTTTTCATACTCCCGGATGATCTCCTTATAGAACGGCAGCGTCTGTAGCGTAAGCGGTATAGTCGCCCCTTTCTTAGGGATGTAAATCGGGCCATAATTGTCGATGCTCCAACGGTTGTCGACTTGTGGGAAGATGACGTCGGTCGTCGGCATCGTTATCTTAACGACCGAATCAATGCCTTCCACTTTTCGCAACTGGGCCGCTTCGTCGAGCGTCATATTGCACTGAAGTTCTTTGGTTTCAACCGGCATGAGCGTGATGGAATAGCGGCTGAGCACCTGATCGGGAACGCCGCCTTCGCGAAAGGTTATGCGGTACACACCGTTCGGCTGTTGGACGGCTGAAAGGACATATGGTTCCAATGCCGGTCCCTGTTCATCCGATGTAATCTGTACGTCATAGGTGCCGCCGATTCCGGTGATACCCGCATCGCGCAACTGCTGCGGCATGACGCCGGCGGTGGAGTAGATTTTGTGGTTGTATTGCGGACGGGCGCGGTCTGACAGGATGAGTTTTTTACCATTGATGTAAACGTACCCATCGCGGATTTCGAGGCTATCGCCCGGTGTGCCGACACATCGCTTGACATAGTTCGATTTCTTGTCGATTGGCTTGCGCAGGCCACGGGTGACTTTATCCCTGAAATACCGCACCGTATCGGTTGGCCAGTTAAATACGACGATGTCGTTCTTTTCCACGCTTTCGAACGCCGGAAAACGGAAATACGGGTATTGTGGCCATTTCGAATACGAACGCAATCCGGTACCAATAATCGTATCGTGTACCATCGGCGCCGCTACGGCCGTCATCGGCACCCGCGCGCCGTAATTGTATTTACTGACAAAGAGATAATCACCTACCAATAATGTCTTTTCCAACGAGGGCGTCGGAATCTGAAACGGTTGCATCACATACGTGTGCACGACGGTCGCGACGACCACGGCAAACAGCAGCGAGCTCAGCGTATCTCCGGCTTTAGAAACGGCTTTCAGGCTGCGGTTCTCCACATATTTTACGTCTACGGCATAGTTGATGTAGTAGATATAAAATCCAAATGTAAACAGGCCGAGAAGCGTGTCGGTAGTGGAGTTCTTTCCGAACGACCGCAACGTTTCCACCCATACCACCGGAAACATAATGATGTTGATCACCGGCACAAACAACAGCACCGTCCACCAGGGCGAGCGGTTGATGATCTTCATCAAAACTACTGCGTTGTAGACCGGTACAGCGGCTTCCCATGCCTTACGGCCAGCCTTTAAATAGAGTTTCCAGGTGCCCAGGAAGTGAATGACCTGTACAAGGAGGAAAAAAAGCAACCATTGCGATGTCGTCATAGTCGTACTATTTCGTTCTAAGTCTTTTGGTATGTTGTTACGTTACAAAGCAAGCACGTCTTTCATGGTGAAAACGCCCTTGCGACCGGCTAGCCATTCGGCAGCGAGTACCGCGCCAAAGGCAAAACCCTCCCGGTTGTGGGCAATATGGGTAATTTCAATTGTATCAACCGCAGAATGATACGATATGGTATGGGTGCCCGGTACCGCATCGATGCGTTTGGCGTCGATCGGGATTTCTCCCGGTTGCGGATTTTCCAATGCCCAACCCGTATACGCGCTGTTTTCGATAATGCCGTTGGCCAGCGAGATTGCCGTTCCGCTCGGAGCATCCAACTTTTGCGTGTGGTGTATTTCCTCCATCTGCACCGAATACTGGCTGAATTTGGCCATGATGCGGGCAAGATGGGCGTTCAATTCGAAAAACAGGTTAACACCCAGGCTGAAATTGGAGCCATACAGAAAGGCACCGTTTCGGTCGTTACACAATGCAACCATGCGGTCGTACTCGGCAAGCCATCCGGTGGTGCCACACACCACAGGTATACCGGTTTCCAGGCAGGTCGTAATATTTGCCACCGCAGCGTCCGGCACGCTGAATTCAATCGCCACATCGGCCGATGCGAGTCCGTCATACGAGTTCGAACGTGTCTTACGCAACACAATCTCGTGTCCGCGTTCCACCGCCATCCGTTCGATGATCGTTCCCATTTTACCGTAGCCTAGCAATGCAATTTTCATCAGAATCGGTATTGGATCTGGACGCCCAGGTTCTGGCGACCGTCTATTTCATTCGGAAAAAGGTCGGGTTTGACCGTGAGGTTATCGTCAACATTGAACTGTTTCAGGTGCGCATCGACGTTGGCATCGACGATGTTCAGTACATACAGTCCAACTGTAATCAACAAAGAAAGGTCGCGGTTCCGCTGGAACTGCCGTTGCGCATTAATAAGCGTCTGGTCGCTGTATTGTCCGGCGAATTCGTCCTCAAGTCCCGCCAATCGCTGCTTGTAGGCATTGCGGTAACGGTGATACGATTCGTTGTTTTTATTGTAGATAATGATACCCGTTGCCAGCGCACCGTACACAATCGGGATCTTCCAGTACTTTTTGTTGTAGGCCTGTCCGAGACCCGGCAAAATCGCCGAATAGAAGGCCGCCTTCGTAGGGGCAAGTGGGTTGACCGACGACGTTTTGACAGTATCGCCCACCACTAAAGGCATCGATTCTGCAGGCTTTTGTTTGGGTGCCTGCGCGATGGCATTCCCGAAGAGGAATAAGACAAAAAAGAGTATGAGGCAACGCCGGATCACTACGCGTTCAGTAATTGCAGGATACGGTTGAAATCCTCTTGCGACTGGAACGGAATCGTGATTTTCCCTTTGCCGTTCGCGGCTACTTTCACGTCGACTTTCGCGCCAAAAAAGGCCGCGATCCGTTTTTTGCCGTCTTCCGACACACCGTTCGGTTCTTTACCCTTAGCGACTACCTTGGGTTTCAGTCCTTCCTGGTAGGTTTTGACCAGTGCTTCCGTATCGCGTACCGAGAGGTTCTGGCTGACGATCTTCTGGTAGATAGCCGTCTGCGCGTCATGATCCTCAATATTGATGATGGCGCGGCCATGGCCCATGGTGATAAACCCATCGCGGATACCCGTTTGGATAACCGGATCGAGTTTCAACAGTCGCAGGTAGTTGGCGATCGTCGAACGTTTCTTCCCCACGCGGTCGCTCATCTGCTCCTGCGTAAGCTGGATTTCGTCGATAAGACGTTGATACGACAGCGCGATCTCAATCGGATCGAGGTCATGCCGCTGGATATTCTCTACCAGCGCCATCACCAGCGACTCGTTGTCGTCGGCAATCCGGATATAAGCCGGAATGGTTTTGAGTCCGGCTATTTTCGAGGCACGCAAACGGCGCTCACCCGAAATCAGCTGGTATTTGTTGAAGTCGACCTTGCGAACCGTAATCGGTTGTATCACACCCAATTCACGAATCGAAGTGGCCAGTTCGTTCAGTGATTCCTCATTGAAATTGCTACGCGGCTGGAACGGGTTGATTTCAATCGCGTCGAGTTCCAGTTCAATGATATTGCCCACGACCTTATCGGCCCCTTTGTCGGAAGCCGACCGGATGTCATTCTCTGGGTCTTTCAAAAGCGCTGATAATCCTCGTCCGAGCGCTTGTTTCTTCACGGCTTTTGTCATACGGTCGCCTGGCTGTTTTTCTTGATGATTTCCTGCGCGAGACTCAGGTAATTGCTGGCACCCTTGCTCGTAGCGTCGAAATTGATGATGCTCTCGCCATAGCTGGGCGCTTCGCTCAATTTCACATTCCGCTGGATGATAGTGTTGAAAACCATGTCGTTGAAGTGTTTCTGAACCTCTTCCACGACCTGGTTCGATAACCGCAGGCGCGAATCGTACATCGTCAACAACAGGCCTTCGATGTCAAGCTCAGGGTTATGAATCTTCTGCACGCTCTTGATGGTATTGAGCAACTTGCCCAGTCCTTCAAGGGCGAAATACTCGCATTGTATCGGTATCACGACCGAGTCAGCGGCCGTGAGCGCATTCAGGGTCAGCAGGCCCAGTGAAGGGGCGCAGTCAATCAAGATATAATCGTACTGTTCGCGCACCTCTTTCAGTGCCTCTTTCAGCATGTATTCGCGGTTTTCCTTGTCGACAAGCTCGATTTCGATCGCCACCAGGTCGATGTGCGCCGGAATGATGTCGACATTCGGGGAAGACGTCTGCAAAACAGCCGCTTCCGCCTTGATACTGTGCTCAATAAGCTGATAGGTGCCCGACTCGATTCCCTCGATGTCGATACCCAGTCCCGAACTGGCGTTCGCCTGCGGATCGGCATCGATCAACAGTACTTTCTTTTCCAATACGCCGAGTGAGGCCGCTAGATTGACGGACGTGGTGGTTTTTCCGACACCGCCTTTCTGGTTGGCGATGGCTATGATTTTACCCATGGATGTCTCCTGAAATTTGAGCGGTAAAAATACAACTTATTATGGGGATTTCAAGTTGAAAACGCGCGTTCCGACCGATTTATTTTCCTTTTCTCAGAAGCATTTTCCCGCTGTCCACTGCAAGTCCGTTCGCGCCACGGCGGCGTTGCACCGGCTTGCAGGCGCTTCCGTTGGTCGCACTGCCGCACGGGCATCGCCAGCCGTGCCACTTTACGTCCTTTCCGCTTCCATCGGGGCTAGGGTTAGTACTAGTCACAGGCTCAGTCGCAGTGTCAGTCCGATTGGTGGATCCAGATAAAGCGATGGTCTTTGAAGGTGATGACCCCGCCGCCCACTTCATCTTTGCGCACGAATAGCGAGGGGTTCACAAGGGTAGCCACCGTGTCGCCCACGATTTCGGCGTCCTCCACCTGAATTTCGTAGGTTTGTGGGTCATTCGTCACACCCC
>DATGXZ010000328.1:0-1501 GCA_035298445.1 Flavobacterium sp. | reverse complement strand
GTACTTCGCACTGCGAAAAGACGACGGCACGTATGGCATGCTGCAGAATATGGGGAAACAGATCAATTCCGCCGCCGATGAAGGGATGCCACAATTGCTATCGGATGGCCGTACCCTGCTCTTCAGCAGCGAAGGCTACAGCGGCTATGGCGACTTTGACCTGTATGTGACCCATCGCCTCGATGACACCTGGAAGAACTGGTCGGAACCGGTCAACCTCGGAGGTGCCATCAACAGCAACGATTTTGACGGACAGCCGTATTACGATGAAGTGGGGCAGGTGCTGTATTACGTCGCATCCGTGGGCGGAACACCCGTATTACGGCAGGTTTCACTTCCAGTCGGGTTGCTTGCGGCGCCCTGACGTACGTCAAAATACGGCATTCTACGTATGGTGTGGCGCTTGCCAACGCCGCAACTTTGCCTCAGTGACTAACTCATTAAAAAATCAAATCATGAAAACACTAAAAAGAATCGGTCTTGTGCTTACGATGGCACTTGTAACAGTAATGACTTCATGCAGTAGCGATGACAACGGTGGCGGCGGTGGCGGCTTCAGCGGCCCGGCAACCGGCAACTTCGTAAAAGCGAAAATCGGAGGAAGCAATTTCAGCGCAACCGGACAAGTTGTCCAGGGAGCGTACCAAAGCGGCAACATCGCGCTGCAAGGCGTGTCGATCAACGGCACCAACACGACCAGTATGGCAATCCAGTTGTATAAGCCGGGCGGACTTACCGTCGGTACATACAACGTAGGTCCGGATCAAACCGGTGATGTAGGATTGCTTTCCTACACTACGGTTACCAGCTCTATGAGTACGGTGACGTACGTTTCGGGTGCCTGCAACAACGCTTCCGGAACCATCGAGATTACATTTATCGACGACACCAAAATCGAAGGAACATTCTCGTTTACCGGCGTCGAACTGCGTGACAATGATGATTGCAGCGGTGGTGTCAAGGACGTGACCAACGGAAGTTTCCGCCTCGAACTATAAGAAGAACCTATGTGTGTAGAAGGGGACGTTCGCATGAGCGTCCCTTTCGCTTTTTAAAAAAATACGGCATATGGCGTATTGACTGCCCTTTGTTGAATGTTGAATTTTGGCAGTGTAAGGCCCCCCTGTCAACCTAAACCCCCGCATGCTATGTTACCAGCCCTGATTGTCCTTTCGGTAGCGCTGTTTGGCGTAATCGTCTACCTGAATTATCGGTTCTACCAAGACCGGCAGGTGTTTCGAAAGCGCATCCGGACGCTGGAGGAGATGATTGTAAGGCTCACCCGCGAACAGCACCTTAAAGACGCACAGGTGCATCTCTCGGACGAGCTTCGAAGCAGACTCCGAACCGTGAACGCAACGTTGAACAACGACATTTTCGATTTCAACCATGAACTGTTACAGATACTGGCAAAGAACAAATTACTTTAACCCAATCCTAAGCCCGGTCACAGCCGGGTTTTCGTACTTTACCGCCTACGGTCGATGAACAAAAGGATGCT
>DATGXZ010000327.1:0-11007 GCA_035298445.1 Flavobacterium sp. | reverse complement strand
TTGAAAGCCAAGGCAAATGCCATCCTGCGGCACCTCATCCACAACTACGCGGCCTTCGATATCTCCACCATCGATAAATTCACACACCGGGTCATCCGTACGTTCGCGCACGACCTCGAATTGCCGCTGTCGTTCGAAGTCAGCCTCGATACCGAAAACCTGTTGGCCGAGGCGGTCGATGCGGTGATTGCCCAGGCGGGCGAAAACCCTGAACTCACCGAATTGCTGCTGTCGTATACCCTCGAAAAAACCGACGACGACAAAAGCTGGGACGTATCGCGCGACATCCTCGATACCGGCAAATTGTTGCTGCGCGAAACCAACCGACATGAAATCGCCTTGCTGTCGGAAACCAGCATCGGGCAGTTCCGCACCATCCGCGACCGACTGCGCGACACCCTGACCGCCATCGAAGCCGAAAGCCGCGAACTGGCCGGCCAGGCGCTGGCGCTCATCGCACAACACGACATCGACCCGAGTTCTTTTTACAGCAGTTATGTGCCGAAGCACTTCCTGCGCGTGCAGCAGGGCTCCATCGAAATCAAGGAAGGCCATTACAAATACCTCGAAGCGGCTGAAGGAAAACGCTATCCGGCGAAGGCGCCGGCATCCGATAAAGCTGCCATCGACGGCATCGCCGACACGCTGCTCGAAATACTCGTGGCCCTGAACGCACTGGCTGCGAAACATCTTTTTTATACGGCCCTCACGCGAAACATCACACCCTTGTCGCTGTTGAACACGGTCGCGCAGCAACTTGCCGTCATCCGCGACGAGCAGAACCTGTTGCCGATATCCGAGTTCAACGCCATTATCCATAACGAAATCAAGAACCAGCCCGCGCCGTTCATCTATGAGCGGATTGGCGAGCGGTACCGGCATTTCTTTATCGACGAGTTCCAGGACACATCCGAAATGCAATGGGGTAACCTGGTGCCGTTGATCGACAATGCCCTTTCCGGCACCGACGACTACGGACAAAAGGGAACGCTGCTGATCGTTGGCGACCCGAAACAGTCGATTTACCGCTGGCGCGGGGGTAAAGCCGAACAGTTTATCGAGCTGTCAAAAGGCAAACACCCGTTCAAAAACCCCGACTGGAAGCTGTTTTCACTCGAAACCAACCGCCGCAGCGCCACCGAGGTCATCCACTTCAACAACGATTTTTTCCGCTACCTGTCGGGCACTTTCGAGCATCCGGATTATGCCGACCTGTATGAAAACCGGGCCGCGCAAAAAACAAACGACAAAGTCGGCGGTTACGTACGGCTTTCCTTCCTCCCCACCATCGCTACCGACGACGAAGATGAAACGGCCGACATCCGGTTTGCCAAAGCCACGGCTGCTACGATAGAGGAGGTGCGTGGCCGCGGGTTCTCCTATGCCGACATAGCCGTTTTGACGCGTAAAACCGGGCAGGGCATTGCGGTGGCGCGCTATCTTACTTCTTTAGGCATACCGATTGTATCATCAGAGACGCTGCTGATTGCCAACGCACCCGAAGTGCAACTCTTGCTGGCGGCGTTCCGCTACCTGAACCATCCCGGCGATGCCGAATCAAAGGCGTTATTCCTATTCCATGTCGGTTCAAAAGCCGGGAAAGCGCCGTTGCACGATTTCATCGCAGCCGGACTCGACTGCCGGGATGAAACGGCACTTGAACAGTGGCTCGAACGCGAAGGACTCCCGTTTCGCTTTTCCCATGCCCGAACAAAAGGGATGTACGAAATGGCCGGTTTGCTGGCCAGTGTCTTCCTTACAGGTAGCCACAATGCCTACACCCAGTATTTTCTTGACCTGGTGCTCGAACGCGAGCAGCGGGGCCAGGGCGGCCTTGCCGATTTTCTCGATTATTGGGAGAAAAAAGGCCAAACGTTCAGCATTCCGTCGCCGGAAGGGCGCGATGCCGTGCGTATCCTGACCATACACAAATCAAAGGGGCTCGAGTTTCCGGTGGTCATCATGCCGTTTGCAGAGGAAGACTTCTCTAAAAAGCCCCGTGAAAAGCTGTGGCTCGACGCCGAAGACCCTGAGTTGGGCCTTCCCAAAGTGTTGGTCGACAGCAGTTCCTCGGTGCTGCAGTTTGGCCCGGCGGCGCGGGAGGTGTACACCGCCCGAAAACAAGAGGAACTCCTTGACAACGTGAACGTACTGTATGTTGCACTCACCCGGGCGGAAGAACAGCTATACGTCATTTCTTCACTGAATTTGAGTCCGAAAGGCGAACCCAAACCCAACACCTTATCTGGTTTTTTTCTGGGCTACCTACAGCAAAAAGGACTATTCGAAACCAATCGTACCGACTACGTTTTTGGTAACCCGACGCGACTGTCGACAACACCCGCGCCGCTGCGCCAGGCCAACCCCATCAGACGGGTGGCGCGCCCGCTTGACTTCCAGGCCATCCGCATTGCCCGTCGCGAAGCTTTGATGTGGGGCACCCGGCAGCAGGAAGCCATCGCGTATGGCACGATGTTGCACGAGATACTGGCATCCGTGCGGACAGCCGACGATATCCAATGGGCCGTGCAGGACGCCGTATCATCTGGCTGGCTGGCGCCCGATCAACTCGAGACAGTCACGCGCGATATCGAGGGTATCGTAGCCCATCCGGACCTGCAGGCGTTTTTCTCGGCCGAAAGCGTCGTCCTTAACGAACGCAGCTTAGTAGGCCCTGCCGGCATCGCACGCCCTGATCGCATCGTACTTTCGGGCAAGTCGGCCCGTCTGTTAGACTACAAGACCGGCGCCCGCTCGAATGCCCATCTCGCCCAGATCGAGCACTATGCCTCGCTGCTGGCGGGAATGGGGTATGACGTAGTGAAAAAGGCATTGGTGTATACCGGGGCGGAGACGGAAGTCGTACTTTTGTAAGCACAAACACACTATAGCATATGTACGGTAAACTGAAAGACCACCTTACGGCCGAATTGCAGGCCATCGAAGAAAACGGACTCTTCAAAAAGGAACGCATCATCACGTCGCCGCAGGGAGCTGAAATCACCGTTTCAACCGGTGAGACAGTATTGAATTTCTGTGCGAATAATTACCTTGGATTGTCCTCGCATCCGGAGGTGATCCAGGCCGCGAAAGACGCCCTTGATTCCCACGGATTTGGTATGTCGTCGGTGCGTTTTATCTGCGGCACGCAAGACATCCACAAACAACTCGAGAAAAAGATCGCCGATTTTTACGGCACGGAAGACACCATACTCTACGCGGCGGCCTTTGATGCCAACGGCGGGGTGTTTGAGCCGTTGTTCGGCGAACAGGACGCCATTATTTCCGATAGCCTCAACCATGCCTCGATTATCGACGGCGTGCGCCTTTGCAAGGCCATGCGGTTCCGCTATGAGAACAGCGACATGGCGGACCTTGAGCAACAGTTAATCAAAGCGAATGAGGCGGGTGCGCGCTTCAAGATCATTGTCACCGACGGCGTATTCTCAATGGACGGCCTGGTGGCACCACTCGACCGTATTTGCGACCTCGCGGATCGATACGACGCCCTTGTAATGATTGACGAGTGCCACGCGGCCGGTTTTATTGGCGCAACGGGCAAAGGCACACCGGAAGCCAAAGGTGTGATGGGCCGAATCGACATCATCACAGGCACGCTCGGCAAAGCGCTCGGCGGTGCCATGGGGGGCTATACTACCGGAAAGAAAGAAATCATTGAAATGCTGCGCCAACGCTCGCGGCCGTATTTGTTTTCGAACTCGCTTGCTCCTTCGATTGTCGGCGCTTCCATCAAAGTTTTCGAATTGTTGGAAAAAGACACTACACTCCGCGACCGATTGGAGTGGAACACAACGTATTTCAAGGACGGCATGAAGAAAGCCGGTTTTGACATCATCGACGGTGATTCGGCAATCGTACCTGTTATGTTATACGACGCCAAACTTGCCCAACGGATGGCCGAGAATTTGTTAACAAAAGGGATTTACGTTATCGGGTTTTTCTTCCCGGTGGTGCCGAGGGAAAAAGCCCGTATCCGCGTGCAACTTTCCGCGGCTCACACGCAGGAACATCTCGACAAAGCTATTAAAGCCTTTGTTGATACAGGAAAAGAATTAGGTGTTATATAATTATAAGATGGGCGAAAAAATATGTTATTTTTTTAACACTTACTTTTGTCGTTCAAAATCTACAGTTTACCTTTGTGTTAATATTTAGAACTAAAAATAAAATCAAGTATGAAAAACCTTAACAAATTCCTGGTCGTGGCGCTTCTGGCATTGGGCTTCGGCAGCCAGGCACAGGATGCTGACAATCCATGGGCGGTCAGTTTCGGTGCAAATGCCGTTAGTACAAGGCCTGGTGCCGGTGACGGTGGTCTACACCGTTTCGACCAGTTCTTCAGTGTTAAAGACAACTGGAACATCCTTCCATCCGTTTCATACCTTACAGTAAGTAAGTATGTAGGAGGTGGATTCTCTTTCGGCGTTACCGGATCGGTAAACAAGATCGACAAATTCGTCGTTCGTAGCACCACAAATCCAAAAGACTTCGAAACGTTCAACCCCGGCGACCTTAGCTACTACGCTGCTGATGCGCAGATCAAGTATAGCTTTATGCAGATGATCGGTGCCAAGTGGTTCGATCCTTCACTTGCTGTAGGTGGTGGTTATACCTGGATGGGTGACTACAACCAAGGTACAGCTAACGCTTCACTCGGAGTGACTTTCTGGTTCACAGAAACAGTAGGTCTTGAGTTGCGTTCAACGTACAAGCACTCGTTTGCTGACAACCAGGCAAACTTCCCTATCCACTTCCAGAACTTTGCAGGTCTGACCTTCAAATTCGGTGGTAGCGACAAAGACAACGACGGTATCTATGACAAATACGATGCTTGTCCGGATGATGCAGGTCCGAAAGAACTCAACGGTTGTCCTGACCGCGATGGCGACACCGTTCTTGACAAAGACGATACATGTCCAGACACAGTAGGTCTTCCACAGTTCCAGGGATGTCCTGACACAGACGGAGACGGCGTTCAGGATAGCGCTGATGCTTGTCCTGATGTAGCCGGTCTGAAGAACCTTGAAGGTTGTCCTGACAAAGACGGCGACGGTATCACCGACAAGTCTGACAAATGTCCTGAAACAGCCGGTCCAAAAGAAAACGGTGGATGCCCATGGCCAGATCGTGACGGCGACAGCGTACTTGACAAAGACGACAAATGTCCGGATGTAAAAGGAACAGTAGCTAATAACGGCTGTCCTGAAATGTCTGAAGCAGCGATCAGCCAATTGAACGCCTATGCAAAAGTGATCTTGTTCGACAGCGGAAAAGCAAGCTTCCTGCAACAAACCTATCCGGTGCTTCAGTCTATCGTTGCGATCCTGAAAGAGTATCCAACTGCTAAATTCAGCATTGAGGGTCACACAGACAGCGACGGTTCAGATGCCAATAACCAAAAACTGTCAGAAGACCGCGCAGCAGCCGTGAAAAACTACCTGGTTCAGAACGGTATTGCAGCTGACAGGCTTTCATCCGCTGGTTTCGGTGAGTCAAAACCAATTGACACCAACAAAACCAAAGCTGGTAAAGCAAACAACAGAAGGGTAGAGGTAAAACTGATCAAGTAATCCCTCCGCTTCAATAAAAGCAAAAGCGCCCCGGTAATTCGGGGCGTTTTTTTATTTTTATAGCATGGCCCAACCCACCTTCCTCGATCATCTTGCCGCTGATATCCTGGCGCATTATCCCCACGCGATTGACCTGACGGTAGTGCTCCCGAACAAACGGGCCCGGATTTTCCTGTTGGAATCCATACGCAAACAGACGCCGCATCCGTTGTTGGCCCCTCGTATCATCAGTATCGAAGAAATGGTCACCGAGATGTCGGGTCTGAAGGCTGTTGACAATATCGAGTTGTTGTTTGTTTTTTATGCTGTTTATCTTGAGGTAACGCCGGTGGGGCAGGCACAGCCTTTTGACGTGTTTTCGAATTGGGCCGTGACGTTGTTGCAGGATTTCAATGAAATCGACCGTTACTTACTCGATCCCGATCGCGTGTTCTCCTACCTGAAAGATATCGATGACATCAAACGCTGGAACATCGGTCAGGACGAGAAAACCCCGCTTATAGAGAAGTATGTCGGCTTTTGGCAACAATTGCCGCTTTATTACGATGGACTTCAACAGAAACTGCGTGTAGAGGGCAAAGGCTACCAAGGGATGCTCTACCGCGAAGCCATCCACAATCTGGAGCATATGGCGGCCACGTTGTCGGACAGCAAGCTACTATTTGCCGGGTTTAACGCACTCAATGCCGCAGAAGAGACCTTGTTCCAACACCTTCTGGTCACAGGAAAGGCACGCGTCATTTGGGATGCGGACAAAGCCTTTCTTGACGATCCGTTGCACGACGCCGGACTTTTCCTGCGCCGCTACCGCGATACGTGGCGTTATTATCGCTCGCATCCCTTTGAATGGATGGGCACGGGTTTTTCCGATCCTAAGGATATCAAAATTATTGGCACGCCGAAATCGGTGGGGCAGGCGTATATCGTAGGTTCGCTTCTCGAAACCCTGGAAGCGGCGCAACCGGGTAACGTGGCCGACCATACGGCCGTAGTGCTGGGCGACGAAAGCTTGTTACTTCCCTTGTTGCACGCCCTTCCGGACGCTTATTCTGCCCTCAACATTACTATGGGATATCCGGCTAAAGGCAACCCCGTGCAAGTACTTTTGTCGCGCATATTTCGACTGCACGTAAACGCATCCGGGAAGTCAGGTTATGTATTTTACCACCGCGACCTGCTCGAAATCCTCGACCATCCGATGATGGCACGACTGGGCGACTATAGGGCGCTCGCGGCGGTGTTGCGTCGGAACAACTTCACCTTTATACGCCCTGAACGCCTGCATGACTTATTCGGCACACGCGATGCCATCTTCGAGTTGGTATTTTCACGTTGGGACGGCGCGCCGACGCAAAGCCTGGATCGGCTATCGGAGCTCCTGCTGGCCATACGCCACACCCTCAACCCCCACGACAATGCGGATGCCATCACCGGCGCTTTCGTCTATACACTCTACCAGACCCTGAATAAATTGGCCCACTATTGCGGTTCGCACAGCTATGCCACGTCGCTGGAAACCGTCTATGCGCTGTATCGGCAGGCGGTGCAACTGGCCGAGGTATCGTTTGAAGGGGAACCCCTCGGCGGGTTACAGATTATGGGCGTACTCGAAAGTCGTGTGTTGGATTTCGATACGGTGATCCTGACATCGGTGAACGAAGGAAGCTTCCCAGCGGGTAAATCGTCGAACTCCTTCATCCCGCATGATGTGAAGCGCGAGCTCGGACTTCCCACCTACAAAGAGAAAGACGCGATTTATACGTACCACTTTTACCATCTGCTGCAACGGGCGCAACACGTCTATCTGTTGTATAATACGGAAAGCGAAGGACTCGACGCGGGCGAGAAGAGTCGCTTCATCACCCAACTCGAAATCGAGACCCAGCCAAACCACCGTCTTACCCATACGATATGGAATGCGCCGGTTCCTGAGGGCGACGTCACGCCCGTTGTTATCGAAAAGTCCGTTGCCGTTCAGGATCGGTTGAAGGAGATCGCGAATAGCAGTTTTTCTCCATCCGCCCTTACCACCTATGTGCGCAACCCTATCGAATTCTACTTCCGTCGGATATTACGCATCCGGGAGGCCGAGGAGGTCGAAGAGAGTATCGCGGTCAATACGTTGGGCACGATCATACACGGCACACTGGAACGACTCTATCGCCCGTTGATTGGTAAGCGCCTGACGGTGGCTGATATAGAAGGCTGCGAGGCGGGGCTGGATGATGAGGTTGCCTATCAATTCCGCGAGGTCTACCGCGAGGGCGACATCCGGAAAGGAAAAAACCTATTGGCGTTCGAGGTGGCCCGGCGGCACGTATCGAATTACCTAAAACAGGAAAAAGCACAGCTGGTTGATGAGAATGCCGACATCACCGTGTTGGCCCTTGAGCAGGAATACGAAAGGTGGATCCATCACCCGCGACTGCCGTATCCGGTATTATTAAAGGGAAACGTAGACCGAATCGAGCGGCGGGATGGTCGCATCCGAATCGTCGATTTCAAGACCGGACGCGCCGAGCAACGAAACCTGACCTTAGCCGATTGGGACGCGTTGATTGCACCGGATCATGACAAAATCATCCAAGTGTTGGCATATGCCTATATGTATGAAGAGCAGGCGGGTGGTAGTCCGATGGAAGCCGGTGTGGTATCCTTTAAAAACCTCAAGTCCGGATTTTTGGGTTTCCGCATGAAAGGCGAGCAGGTGCCTGCTGTCATCGACCGAACGGCGCTTGAAGCGTATGAAGAGGCGTTGGTGGGGTTGTTGTCGGAGATACTTGACCCGAAGGTGCCGTTTGCCGAGCCCGTATTAGCGTGATTTCAGGAAGTCGAGCAGGGTATTTTCCAACTCTTCGCGGTTTTCAATGTGTGACATGTGTCCGTCCGGAAACGTCACCAATCGCACGTCTGTTCCTTCGATCTGCGCGCGATTCTCATCGTATTTCAATACCTCGTCCTTTTCACCGAGTACCAATAGGATAGGATAGGGCGCGAAGTGCAGCAATACCTCCCGGTCTTTCCGAATTTTCATCCCTTCCAGCGAGGCGACGATGCCCTGTAGTGGGGTGGTCAGAGCTTCCTGTTTGACCTCTTCTATCACCTCTGCCAGTCGTAGCCGATTGTCCGCACTGAAGAGGTTTGAAATCGACATCCGCACGAAGTTCGCGTAGTTTTGCTTCACCGCCACAATCGCGCGGTCGCGGTTGACACGGCGTTCTTCGCTGTCGGCCCGTGATGTGCTGTTGATCAGGGCAATTCCCTTTACCATATCCGGATATAGTTCAGCGAAGGCCAAGGCTACATACCCGCCCATTGAATGGCCGACGAACACGGCCTTGCGGATCTTCAATTCGGCTAAAACAGCATGCACCAAATCGGCATTGTCTTCCATTCCGTGCACATAACCCAGGCAATCCGTTCCGCCATGCCCGAGCAGGTCAATGGAAACCACACGGTATTTGCGGGCGAGCGCCGGGGTCAGTGCCTTCCACATGGTGCTGTTTTCCAGAAAACCATGTAGGAGTACAACCGCCGTGCCTTTGCCGGTATCCGAAAACGAAACCTGTATGTTTTTATAGATCATACGAAGCGCGATGAGGCGCAAATATAGTGCTTCCGTTGCCTGACACCAAGGCTCAGAAAGCGCTGTCCGGATAGAAGTTATACCAATCGTATTGGATATCTTCTGTAATATCCGTGATTTCGTCGTTGCTCTCGGCTTCGCGAATATCTTGCTGCCCGTCATACGCGTCGGTCAGCCGGTAGGGAAATTGTAGGGTTCTCATGGTGGTGGGGATTACGATCACGTTCACCGTAAAGGTACCGCCTCCATGTTCCGCCGTTGTTGCGGGATTGTTATGAAACGTTGCAGTTTAAATCAAAAAAGCGGATGAAACTGGGCTCCATCCGCTTTTTTCTACGCATTCATCAACGTTTCGATGTGGTCGGCCTCAATCGGTATGTTCCGCATGAGGTTAAACGGTTCGCCGGTTTCCTGCACCACGACGTCGTCTTCGATCCGAATGCCGAAACCTTCTGCCGGGAGATAGATGCCCGGTTCAACCGTAAACACCATGTTCGCCTTCATCGGCTCATGCAGCAGTCCGTAATCATGGGTGTCGAGCCCGAGATGGTGGGACGTACCGTGCATAAAGTACTTCTTATACGCCGGCCAATCCGGATTTTCGTTCTGTACGTCGGCTTTGTCTAACAGTCCGAGGCCCAGTAGTTCCGATGTCATCAGTTTTCCTACTTCCTTATGGTATTCTTTCCACAGCGTGCCCGGTACCAGCATTTTGGTCGCTTCGGTTTTTACCCGCAGCACAGCGTTATATACGTCTTTCTGTCGGGCGGTATAACGACCGGAAACCGGAATCGTGCGCGTCAGGTCGGACGAATAATTTGCGTATTCCGACGCTACATCCAGCAGCAGCAGGTCGCCGGCTTTGCATTCTTTGTTGTTCTCGACGTAGTGCAGGACGTTGGCGTTGGCGCCCGAGGCGATGATAGGGCCATAGGCGAAACCACGCGCGCGGTTGCGGACGAATTCGTGTAGGAGTTCGGCTTCCACTTCATATTCCATCACGCCGGGTTTGACGAACGATAACAATCGTCGGAACCCTTTTTCCGTAATATCACATGCGGTTTGGATCAGGGCGAGTTCTTCCGCCTCCTTCACCGACCGCAGGCGCTGCAGGATCGGATTGCTTTTTGCCACCGTATGGGCCGGATATTTCTTTTTCGCCCATTCGATGAAGCGGTCTTCCCGCGTTTGGGTTTCGACGGCCGAACGGTAGTGCTCGTTCGTGTTGATGTATAAAGTCTCGGCGTAGGTCATGATTTCAAAAAAGACCTTTTCGAAATCCTGCAACCAATACACTGATTTGATTCCCGACACCTCAAATGCCTGGTCTTTGTTCAGTTTGGCTCCATGCCAGATCGCAATGTGCTCGCTGGTTTCGGTAAGGAACAGCACTTCTTTCAGGTGCGGATACGGCGCGTCAGGAAACAGCACAAGAATGCTCTCTTCCTGGTCGACGCCGCTCAGGTAAAAGATGTCACGGTGTTGTTGGAACGGCATGGTGCTGTCGGCGCTGATCGGATAAATATCGTTCGAATTGAAAACCGCTACGGCGTTCGGCTTCATTTGTGCCATGAACTTCTGCCGGTTTTTCGTAAAGAGGGACGAGGGAATAGGATGGTATTTCATAGTGAATGTGTGATCGTGTTGAAGGCAAATGTAGCAAGAATGTCATGGCAGGATGCCGCCATTTGGCCGAAAAACGCCCCAATTAAAGATGGGCTTTCCGGATGCGGCTCATATGACGGTCGGAGATACCCAAAAACGAAGAAAGATGGCGCAAGGGAATTTCCTGCAATAATTTGGGTTCGGTCGCCAGCAATTTAGCATAGC
>DATGXZ010000326.1:0-4196 GCA_035298445.1 Flavobacterium sp. | reverse complement strand
GTTGACCACGTTGACTCCGGTGATGTAGCGGGATCCGATGGCGACATCCGCGCCGTCTTCATGACAGGCCTTATACAGACGTTCGAGGTCGTTTGGGTTATGGGAAAAATCCGCGTCCATCTCGAAGATATAGGCGTATTGATGCTGGATGGCCCAACGGAAACCATGCACGTAGGCGGTTCCGAGCCCCGACTTCTCTTTGCGGTTTTCGATAAAGAGACGGTCTGGGAAGACCGACTGGAGTTCCCGCACTTTCTCGGCAGTTCCGTCAGGAGAATTGTCGTCTACGACCAGGATGTCGAAACGCTGTTCAAGCGCGAACACGGCCCGAATAATGGCCTCAATGTTATCAATCTCGTTGTAGGTGGGAATGATGACGATGCTATCGTGCATTCTACAAGGTTTACGGGCAAAAATACTGTTTTTCCGACAAGGCTTCCTTAATTAATTGATAATAAATGGAAGCGTCGAAAAATTAGTATTTTTGCGCCATGATGACGGATGTTACCCTTCACGAACGCGCGGCCATGAGTGCCGACTGGGCAACGGTCGTCTTCGTGGTCGGGCTCGCCCTGCTGACCGTAACGCGGGTGGCTTTTGAGAACCGATTCCTTGAGTTTTCACGACTTGCCATCTCCGACAAATACATTAAAATCTACCGCGACAGTGGCCAGTTGGTCGGATGGTTTACGATTGCCCTTTTCCTCGTGCAGGTCATTTCCTTCGCTTTCCTCATCCAACTTGCGATGGACCACTTCGGGTATGCCGACCGGCACGACTGGATGCTCTTTATCCGTCTGTCGACCTTTGTGTCGGTTTTTATCCTGGCAAAGTTCCTGATTGAGAAGATTATCGCCACTTCCTTCCATATCGAAGAGTTCGTGGAACAGTTCAATTTGTACAAAATTAGCTACAGAACCTATCTCGGGATGATTTTGCTTCCAATCGACGCCGTGCTCTTCTACCACGAAGCGTTGCCGTCATTTATGATTTACGCATTGTTTGTTATAATAATTGCAATAAACGGCATTACTTATCTCAGTTCGTTGAAGACTTATCAAAATCTGATAGTGTCTCACTTGTTTTATTTTATTTTGTATCTTTGCGCACTTGAAATTGCGCCCTATTATTTCTTGTATTACTGGTTTACAAAAAGTTAGGATTCAGAGTTACCATCCGTATATGAAAGTGAAGACTATCCTGGTGTCACAGCCGGAGCCTAAAGTGGATAATTCGCCTTACCACGAACTCCAGCAGAAACACAAAGTTAAGATCGATTTCCGGCCTTTCATCCACGTCGAGGGCGTAAGTGCGAAAGACGTCCGGCTGCAGAAAATTGACCTTAATCAATACTCCGCTATTATCCTAACCAGTAAAAATGCCGTCGATCATTTCTTTCGGGTGGCAGAGGAGATGCGGTATAAAATTCCCGAGACCCTGAAGTATTTCTGCCAGTCGGAAGCGATTGCGTTTTACCTCCAGAAGTATGTGGTCTACCGCAAGCGGAAAATATATGTCGGACAGAAGGATTTCGCCGATCTCGCGCCGCTTATCAAGAAATATAAAGACGAGAAGTTCCTCTTGCCCGCGTCCGATCAATTGAACGCCGATGCGCCTCAGGTACTCAACAACCTAAAAGTCGACTGGACTCAGGCCACGTTCTACAAAACCGTCATGAGCGACTTGTCGGATCTCGCGGATGTTTACTATGATGTCCTGGCGTTTTTCAGTCCGACCGGTATCAAGTCGTTGTTCAAAAACTTCCCTGACTTCGAGCAAAACAATACGCGCATCGCGGTTTTCGGAAGCACGACACAGAAAGAAGCCCTCGAACACGGACTCCGGGTCGACATCATGGCCCCCGCGCCGGAAGCCCCGTCCATGACCATGGCACTTGACAAATACATTGCTAAAGTCAACAAAGAGAAATAGCTTTTCAACAAAACATAAGAAAAGGCCTTCCGTTCAGGAGGGCCTTTTTTATTCTCAATTACCCACAAAAAAAGCTGTCACGTAACAGCTTTTTTTCGAATCAATAATCAACCTTATGCCGTGGGGCCGCCTGCCAGTATTTCTTCATTGGCGAACGCCTCAAACTTGGCAAAATTCTGCCGGAAACGGGTAGCAAGCTCAACCGCTTTCACGTCGTATAGATATTTGTCTGTCCAGGTGTTGCGCGGATTCAGCACGTCAGCCGGAACTTCCGGACACGATTGCGGTACGGCAACGCCGAATACTTTGTGTTTCGCGTAAATCACATGGTCCAATTCGCCTTTAAGCGCGGCGGTAATCATCGCACGGGTGTATTTCAATTTCATCCGGTTACCGGTACCATACGGACCGCCCGTCCATCCGGTGTTGATCAGCCATACTTTCACGCCGTTGGCCTTCATTTTCTCGCTCAGCATTTCGGCGTAGCGCGTCGGATGCAGCGGCATGAACGGCGCACCGAAACAAGCCGAAAAGTTCGGTTGCGGTTCGTTGACGCCCGCTTCGGTTCCCGCTACTTTCGCGGTGTAGCCTGAAATGAAGTGGTATGCTGCCTGTCCCGGAGTCAATTTCGAGATAGGAGGCAGGATCCCGAAAGAATCTGCAGTAAGGAAAAAGATATTCCGCACATCCTTTCCAACCGAACCCGGTTGTACGTTGTCGATATGGAAAATCGGATAGCTTACCCGTGTGTTCGGCGTGATAGATACGTCGGTATAGTCCACTTCGCTTGTACCGTCCTTAAAAATTACATTCTCAAGCAGGGCTCCTTTTTTGATAGCGCGGAAGATATCCGGTTCGTTTTCCTCGGTCAGGTTGACCACTTTCGCGTAGCAACCTCCTTCGAAGTTAAACACGGTATTAGCAGGCGTCCATCCGTGTTCGTCGTCGCCAATCAGTTTGCGACCCGGGTCAGCCGATAGCGTCGTTTTACCGGTTCCGGAAAGTCCGAAGAACAAGGCGGTGTCCTGTTCGTCGCCCACGTTCGCACTACAGTGCATCGGCAACGTATTCTTTTGTGTGGGAAGGATAAAATTCAGGGCAGAGAAAATGCCTTTTTTCATTTCGCCAGTGTACCCCGTGCCCCCTACCAACGCAATTTTGCGGGTAAAGTTGAGGATGGCGAAGTTCGGCTGTCGCGTTCCATCGACTGTAGGGTCCGCCTGAAAACCAGGAGCGCAAATTACGTGCCATTCCGGCGTGAATCCATCCAGTTCGCTTTCGCTCGGACGCAGGAACATGTTGTAGCAGAAAAGATTCGACCACGCTGTTTCCGTCACGACGCGCACATTCATCCGATAATCCGGATCCGCGCATACATAGCTTTCACGCACAAAAACCTCTTTACCCGAAAGATAGGACGTTACTTTATCGTACAAACGGTCAAATGCCTCCGGAGAAAAAGGAATGTTCACATCGCCCCACCATACATCCTGTTCCGTAATCGCATCTTTTACGATGAAACGGTCTTTAGGTGACCGTCCGGTAAACTCACCCGTATTGATGGCGAGCGCACCCGTCGACGACTCGACTCCCTCGCCCGACGCAATCGTGATGGCATGCAGCTCATCCGGCGATAACTGGTAACGGACGCTGGCATCAGTAATTCCAAGGCTTTCCAGCGAAATCGATTTCGTAAACAGGGCGTTTGTATCCATAAAAATAGGTGTTTTGCGAGTTGTTGTTGCGCAGCAAAGGTACGCAATATAGCTTATGATATTATGTAATATGCAAAATTTATGACTTTTTACGGGCAAAATCGAGAAATAGCCAAGCCCATGCGCATATTAATAAGAATCCTCCAATCGGCGTTACGGGGCCTAAAAATGACAAACCCACCTTCCAGGCTTCATCCAAAGCGAGCAAGTAGAGCGAGCCGCTGAAAAGCATGACACCTAGTAAAGTGAGGGCCGAAATACCCTTCCGGGCCTTGTCCGAAACCGGAGCCAGGGCCACGAACAAAAGAAAAAGCGCGTGGTACATCTGATAGCGTACCCCGATCTCGAAAGCGTTTAGAAAAGGAGGAGTCAGGAGGTTCCGAAGGGCATGCGCACCAAACGCTCCCAGTATAATGGAGGTCCCTCCGAATGCAGCGGCAATAAGTATAAGGCTACGACGCATCTTTTTTTTGCTAAAGATACGGCATATTACCCGTTTGGGAAATTACCCTACGACCCATTACCTTTGCCGCCATGAGACACATCCTG
>DATGXZ010000325.1:0-4746 GCA_035298445.1 Flavobacterium sp. | reverse complement strand
GGTGCTGTTGAGATAGCTCTCGCCAAAACCGCCTGAGTTAGTGTTGACGCACGCGAATGACGTGCCGTCGCACGAGCCCTCGAATATTTCGAATCCGGGATTGAGTGCGTCGTTTGTTGACACCACAACAAGCATCGTCTCTTGTGGCGCCGTAAACGAAAACCAGGCATCCTGGATGCTATTTCCGGAACAGGTTGTTGGGTTCTCCATTTCTGACCCACTCAATGTCCCTAATGTCGACGAGCACGTAACTCCCGTTTGTAAGGGCGTAGCATTGACGCAAAAGTCATTGGCGGGACGTGGATACTGTTGGATGCAGATGCTGAATGTTGACATGGAAATGCCGGCGGAAGCGTGGAATACCCGAACGTAATAGGTTTGCCCGATTGTAAAGTTTTGTGAGAAGAACACTTCGCCGAACCCGCCGGAGTTAGTGTTAACACAGGTCATCGGTGTCGCCGCGCAATCCCCCTCGAACACCCCCAGTCCGGGATTCAAGCTATCGTTGGTCGTTACCGTGACGCGCATGGTTTCCTCGGTAGCAACGAACGAAAACCACACATCCTGGAGGCTATTGCCCGTGCAGGTATCGGCTGTTTCCATTTCAGATCCTGACAACGTGCCTATCGTAACGTTACAACTCGCCGCCGGCATAAGTGCGGTGGCGTTCGCACAAAAATCGTTAGCAGGTCGCGGGTATTCGCGGACGCAGATGGAAAAGGTCGACGACGACACATTATTGCCGGCGTTGAATACCCGAACGTAGTAGGTTTGTCCGACGGTAAAGTTCTGTGACGTAATAACTTCTCCGAACCCGCCTGAGTTGGTGTTGACACAACCGAACGAGGTGCCGGCGCAGGATCCTTCAAGAATTTCAATTCCGGGGTTCAATCCGTCGTTCGTTGAAACAGCGACACGCAGGGTCTCTTGCGTAGCAGTAAAGTAAAACCACACGTCCTGACCACTATTGCCACTGCAGCCCGATGCCGACTCAATACCGGAACCGGCGAAAGATCCGGTTGTTCCGACACAGGAGGGACCCGGCGTAAGTAACGTGGCGTTGGTGCATAGGTCGTTCTGACCTGACACGACAATCGAAAAAAGTAATGCGAATAGCGGGTAAATTTTTTTCACAGTAATAGACTTGATGGTGGTTGCAAATGTATAATTTGATCCTCTTCTATAAATAAGGAAAGCCCACCGAAGCGGGCTTTTTCTTCATTCATTACCCCGAAGTAACAAACAAAAAACAACAATATTTAGACTTAAAAACTGAAGCTCAGTCCGGAGTATACGCCGACTACATACGGTCGGAAATTGCCGTCATTACCAGAAAACGTATTAATCTGGTACTTGAGTGTCGGCTCACAATGCAACTCGAGTGATTTCAGGAAGCGGTAGCGGAGACCGATACCGAAATTCGAGCTATAGTGGACATTGTTCAGGTTGTTGGCCTCTCCAATGCGGGCCGACATTCCCGGAGATAATACCGAAAGGCGGTTTTGGTCAAGGAATAGCGTACTCACCCCACCGATGACAGAAATCGAAAAACGACGGTCAATGAGTTTATAAGAGAGCTCAAGCGGTACTTCATAATATCCCATCTCCTGCTTAAGTGTTCCCATATTTTCATCACGGATGGAAAGTTCGAAGTTCTCCAATCCCAAATGTGCCTCGTCTGGGTTCATAACCTGGATAAACGCCCCGGTCGGATTCGGATTGATGGCGGCAATCGCAGGTGGTGATATGGCGGCGAAAAACATCACATCATTGGTGTTGTAGGACAGGTTTAGTTTGTTGAGCCCGGCACGAACCGTAAGACGCTTGTTAACGGCATAATTCACACCCACTCCATAACTGGTACTGCTGTTGTAGCTCTTGCCGTTCGAAGCGAATTGCGGATCAATGGCCGAACCCGCCTTGGATGCCGATCCAAGGTAGACAGGGGCAACGTTGGTCGTTACCTGCCAGCGGTCTACCTTGGTTTCAGCAATCGCTTCTTCTTTTTCATTTTTCGGTTGCAGCAATTCTTCCAGCTTCTTAGTGTCTTCAGCAATCTTGGCTGAATCGGTCGGTACGGATGCGATCGCCGCATCTGTTTTAGGTGCTATTCTCTCGGTTGTGGTTCCGTCTTTTACGGTTGAACCCACCGATGTACGTGGTGTCTCTTTTGAGGGTGCATTGGCCATCGCATCGGTGGCGTTTCCACCCTTGGTGCGATCTGTGGTCGTCGCGAGTCCTTCCTGCTTGTTCGTTCCGGATGCTCCTTGTTCGGAGGAAACGGTTTTTCCGGCGGGCTTGTTTGTGCGATCGTGTGACGCTACGCCCTCGTTTCGCTTCTCCTGGGCCCGTCGGTTACGAGACGGAGCTTTGGCCACCGAAGAACCATTATTCAATAGCGGGGAAGCCGATTTCCGGCCCCGTAGTTTCGGTGTCGTTTTTCCATCTCCGGCTTGTGGTTTCTCCTCCGAAGACGCTACTTCGGTCGTGTTGCTGTTTCGTTCACGCGACTTCGTGTTGGAACGTCGGTCTTTTGGTGCCGTTCCTTTTACCTCCGAAGGACGCGATCCGTCCTCTGATGTCGCCACCGCCTCGACTGATGTTGGCGATGTATCAGTAACCGTTTGTTCATTACCGGATGGTGTGACTTCGGATGGCGACGCTGTTTGCGCACCTCCTTTGCCCTCGTTATCGGGGGTGTTGACGACTGCCGGACCAGTCGGCGCAGGTGCCGAAGGTGGGTTCTGGATGCCAAAATCCGTGTAGCTGTTCCAGGCGAAAAGCCCGATCAGCAGTAATGCGGCGACCCCTGCCACCTGGTACCACCAGATCGGCACGACACGCCGCTTCTTCTTGTGCAGCGCGGCCTCTATGTTTTTCCAGACTTGTTCGTCGGGACTTACTTCGAAGTCCTTGAACTTTTCCTGGAAGAGGCGATCTAAACTCTTTCTCTCCTTCATTGTACAGATGTATGTTGCTTGCCGGAATGCCGGTCAATTTTGTCTTTCAGGATCATCCGGGCACGGGCCAGGTTCGACTTGGTCGTGCCGGTGGTAATATCAAGCATGTCGGCGATTTCCTTGTGGGAATAGCCGTCAAGCACATACAGGCTGAATACCAATCGGTAGCGTTCCGGCAGTTCCTGTATGATTGTGGTAAGGAAATCCATTGAGATGTTCTCGTCGTCGATCTCTACGGTTTCCTCTTCCGGGATGTTCTCGCTTACGATTTCAAGAAAACGCATCCCTCGGTATTTCTGTAGGGCATTGTTGATCATGACCCTTTTCCCCCACCCTTCAAATGAACCTTTGAAGTTATATTGCCCTATTTTGTTGAAGATAATGAGGAAGCCGTCCTGGAGGTTGTCCTGGGCTTCTTCATAACTTCCCGAATACTTCAGGCAGACACCAAAAAACTTCGCAGAAAACAGCCGATAAAGCTGCTCCTGGGCCTTGGGGTCGTTCTTCTGGCATCCAACAATGAGTTCTTCTAACGTCAAGGGCAGGCAGGTGGTTAATAGGTTACATGAACTTCCACATCTTCAAATATGGGCGTCCCATCCGGGCTATCGCCTTTGTAGAAGCGGAAACGATAGGTGTCATTTACCGTACAGGTAAAGTTAAAGGTCGCTTCGTAAACTGTGTCATCGGCGGCGCAGTCGGCACCCTCTTCCTTCCGGGCGGTTACGCCCACAATACGATCGTTCCCGTTTTTCTCATAATAAAAGCCCTCAAATGCATAGCAGTCGGAAGGCTTTTTATAGCGAATCGTCACGGGATAGGTATGGCCAAGTCCGAAACTCTCAGGAAGCACGTAGCTCTCTACTGGCAGGACTTCAAGCGTATAGTTGGGACTGTCGTCACCAAGAGAACAGGCACTTATGGCGAACACGGCGATAAAGAGCAGGGCAATCTTTTTCATCGTTAGGGTATTATAAAATCTGCATCATTTGCGATTACAGATGGATTTTCATTGCGTTGGTTGCGTATACACGCAAAAAAACCCGAATAAATCGGGTTTTCTATTTAATTCTGCGATTTGATGAGGTCTTTGATCTTTTCCTCAAGCTCGTCGGCTAATTCCGGATTGTCTTTGATGAGTGCTTTCACTGCATCCCGCCCTTGTCCGAGGCGGGTTTCGCCATACGCGAACCACGACCCCGATTTCTTGACGATTTCAAACTCAGTGGCCAGGTCGAGTATCTCACCTGCTTTCGAAACGCCTTCACCATACATGATGTCGAATTCAGCAGTACGGAACGGCGGTGCCACTTTGTTTTTTACCACTTTCACTTTGGTGCGGTTCCCGATGACATTCTCGCCGTCTTTGATTTGCGACGAGCGACGGATGTCAAGCCGTACCGACGCATAAAACTTCAAGGCATTACCACCTGTTGTGGTCTCAGGGTTTCCAAACATGACGCCGATTTTCTCGCGCAACTGGTTGATGAAAAACACCGTACAATTGGTTTTGCTGATGGTGGCGGTGAGTTTCCGCAACGCCTGCGACATCAAACGGGCGTGCAGACCCACTTTGGAATCGCCCATTTCACCTTCAATCTCGCTTTTCGGTGTCAACGCTGCGACCGAGTCGATTACGACGATGTCGATGGCGCCGGAACGAATCAGGTTCTCGGCAATTTCGAGCGCCTGTTCGCCGTTATCGGGCTGCGACACCAGAAGATCGTCCAGATTGACGCCCAGCTTGTGAGCGTAAACGGGATCGAGCGCGTGTTCGGCGTCGACA
>DATGXZ010000324.1:0-2100 GCA_035298445.1 Flavobacterium sp. | reverse complement strand
AGTTCTATGCCATGAGTTACCTGAAGACGGTCATGTCGGTCGACGCCACACAGGTGGATGAACTCATGGGCATCGCGCTCTTGATGGCCACGCCGTTCTTTGTGTTTTTCGGATGGTTGTCGGATAAAGTCGGACGTAAAGCGGTGATGATGTCGGGCATGCTGATCGCCATCGTGTGCTACCGCCCGATTTATAATTCGATGTATAAAACCACCGACTTGTCGCTGAAAACGGAAGTATCGTCAAAAACGGACGCCACCTTCAAAGTGCTCGAAGGCACCAAAAGCGATTCCATCTATACTACTAATAAAGCCTTTGCTGACGGTACCACATCCGAGGAAATCAAGACAGTGCACCTCGATAACGGGGTCCGTATAAAAGACGATGGCGGGAAAGATAAGGTGGAGACAAAACTCACGAAAACCATCACATCTTCAGACCGTTGGTGGATCATACTTATGGTATTCATTCAGGTGTTCTTTGTCACGATGGTATACGGGCCGATTGCTGCCTTCCTCGTTGAAATGTTCCCCGTGCGGATACGCTATACGTCGATGTCGCTGCCGTATCACGTGGGGAATGGCATCTTCGGCGGACTCTTACCGGCGATTTCCACTTATCTTGTCACCACGGGAAAAGACGCGGGCGACCCGGAATTCTACCTCGAAGGACTCTGGTATCCGATTGGGATCGCCGCCGTTTGCTTTGTGATCGGCATGATCTACCTCGATAAAAAAATCAGCACGTTACACGACTAAAAATAAGCATCATGAACACTATCAAACGAATTGCCGGCGTACTTTGGATCGCACTCGCGGTTGCCGTCGCCTACGGATGTATCACCATTTTCGGGGCCAAGCTCACATCCGATAAACAGGACGACCTCGTTTTTGGCATTATCCTTTTCTTTATCCTGATGCCTTTGGTGAGTCTCGGACTGGGTATCTTCGGCTATTATGCCCTCACCAACGAGTACGAAGACTAAAAAAATAATGCTACTTTGCAGAGCCGGTGTGTAGTGCACCGGCTTTTTGTGTGAGATGAAAAAACGACACGAACAAAAGCTGATCATCATCGCCGTACTGCTGCTGCTGGCCTTCAACATGCCGCTGCTGCCGCTATTCGGCATCGACGGCGCGATTGGCGGTTATCCGGTAATCTACGTCTATATCTTCAGCATTTGGTCGTGTGCGATTTTGGTAAGTTACCTGATTGTCAAGCGATATTATGACTAGCGCCGCACTGCTTCTTATCCTGGCAACCTATGTGGGCCTGCTGTTCGTAATCGCGCATTGGGCCGAGAAGCGCGCCTATGTCCGCTGGACGACCAATCCCTATGTCTACACCTTGTCGCTTGCGGTATATTGCAGCGCCTGGACCTATTACGGAAGCGTCGGCATGGCAGCGAAAAGCGGCGTGAGCTTTCTCACGATTTATCTGGGTCCGGTGATTGCCGTGCCCGCCTGGATCATCCTCATGCGACGGATCATCCGGATTGCGAAAGCGAACAAAGTGGCCAGCATCGCCGACTTTATTTCCCTTCGATACGCTAACAGCCGGTTCCTGGGGGCACTGGTGACACTGGTATGCCTGTTTGCCATCCTGCCGTACATTGCACTGCAACTGAAAGCGATATCCGAGACCTTTCACTTGGTTACCGGCACGTCGCACAGCTCCAACGTTTTTTCGGATACGACTACCTATATCGCGTTGGCACTGGCACTTTTTGCTTCCTATTACGGCACCCGCTATGCAGACGCTGCAGAGAAACGACGGGGTATCGTCATGGCGGTGGCATTAGAGTCGGTACTCAAGCTATTCTTCTTTGTGTTGCTTGGTGGTTACGTGGCTTTCGTGGTGTTTGATGGCTTCGATGACCTCTACCAAAAAGCCCATGCGTTACCCGGCTTCGTGCAGAAAAACGCCGTGGCGGTTTTTCCTCAGGCCATCAACTGGTTTTTCCTGTGCCTGTTGTCGTTTTTCGCCATCTTCCTGCTGCCACGCCAATTTCACATGGCGGTCATTGAAAATAGCCGGGAGCGGCATTTGAAAACCGCTATCTGGTTGTTTCCTTTGTATTTACTGCTCTTCAATCTCTTC
>DATGXZ010000323.1:0-13558 GCA_035298445.1 Flavobacterium sp. | reverse complement strand
CTCCGGATACACCGCATTCGATTGCGATACGTAGATGTCGTAATAGTCAGGTGTCGTTTCCGGCGCCGTCCAGAACAAGCGCACCGAATTAGAGGTCACATTAGAATACTGTAGGAAGGTCGGCGCACCGCAGTTTGCCTGTATCGTACTACACGCAATCGACTTCACGCGGTTCGAGGCCTGTGCGCCACAGTTAGCGTTTGAGCTGATGAAATAACGGATCTGCCCCGAAAAGTTACCCGAGTTCCAATAGACCGGCGTTTGTCCGCTGGCCAATACCGTCGTTCCGGTGATGTTCGTAATTGTCAGGAAGTCGGTGGTCACCGAACTGTAGAACGAGTATTGTTTGTTAGACGTGACGTTGACCTTCGAGAATTCACCCGCGTAGGCGTCGTTGACGATTGTCTCGACCGTACCGGTGCACGATGGCGTAAACGTCTGCTCAGGGTATAATCCGTAATACGCACCATTACAGTTCAGCGCCGCATTCGTCGTGAACGTACCGCCATACGACCAGGAACTTGTGGTCGTGCCGCCGCAGAACGAACGCACCCAGAAATGATAGGTCGTAGCCGGGCTCAGTCCGTTCAGGCAGGTGATGCCCGCCGCCATGGTCGTGATGGAAGACGCCTGGTTGTCAGACGGTGGTGTAAAGCTGGTGATGCAATGCACGTCATACGAAACCGGGGCCGGCGTTGGGGCTACCCAATTCAGACGCACGGAATTCGAAGTGATGTTTGAAATGGTGAAGCTGTTCGGGCCGGCGCAGTTGGCAGGCGCGTTGACACATTTGATATACTTTACGCGGAGGCTGGTTTGCGCGCCGCAGTTTGTATCGCTGTGGAAGTAGTAGCGGAGCACGCCCGATGACGCACCTGAGTTCCAGGTCACCGGCGTGGTGCCACTGGCCAAAACCGTCGTACCGGTCGCATTGGTGATGGTGATGTAATCGGTCGCCACCGAACTGGTGAAGGTATATTGTTTGCCAGACAGGTAGTTCACGTTCGCGAATTCGCCTGCGTAGGCATCGTTGACGATGGTTTCGTTGCTGCCCGAGCACGAAGGCGTGAAGGTCGCATCCGGATAAAGTCCGTTGGCTGCACCGTTACAGGTCAGGGTCGCGATGGTAGTGAAACTGCCACCTGAAACCCAGGCGCCTTTGGTGACACCGCAGTTCGAACGGATCCAGTAGTAATAGGTAGTGGAAGCCGCCAATCCGTTCAAGACACCTACTCCGGCCGTGTTGCTGGTCACCGTGGCAGGCGTCGCGTCAACCGGAGCCGTGTTGGTGGTCACGATATAGAGGTCGTAGGAACTCGGAGCCGGAGACGGGGCCGTCCAGTTAAGACGGGCAGAGTTGGAGGTAATGGCGGAAGCCGACAGGGCCGTCGGGTTGCCACACACCGGCGCAGCGGTACATTTGACATAACGCGTGCGGTTCTGCCCCAGCGAGCCACAGTTGGCGCTGGTGTGCAGGTAATAGCGGACGGTGCCTGACGTAGTGCCCGACACCCACACAAGTGGCGACGGACCGTGGGCCAGCACGACACCCGCGTCTTCATTGGTAATCGTCACGTAATCGGCGCTTACCGATGACATAAAGGTGTAGACATTGTTACTGACGACGGTCACGTTGGCGTACTCACCCGCCCAGGCGTTGGTGACAATCGTCTCATAGGTGTTGGAACAAGCCGGCGTGTACGTCGCGTCGGGATACAAATCCCCGTTGGTACACTGTGCCGTGGCTTTGGGGATGAAACAGGATAAGGCCAAAAGGCACAAAAGAGTAATGTTTACTTTCATAGGGGGTGAAAGACATCCCGTTCCGCACAACAGGATTTTGGTAAGTGGTTATTGGTTAATATGTAATAGCCGCTTTACGGGTACGGCGGCGCCAAAAATAAGGAAAGAAACTAAAGTATTTTTCGCGTTTTGTATAGGATTTTTAAAAAGAATGTGGTAAATATCGTGCACTCTGTTTACAAAGCGACTGACGAAATGCTTAGATCGAACTCACGTTAATTAAGTCGCTTTTCGACAGCTGCCCACTATTTTCGAATATCACATTGGCAACGGGAGCGACAACTTTGCGGAGAGCTTACATCGTATGGCCGTTCCCGGCCAGCAAGTTCCCTTCGCAAAATCCGCTCACATGGCCTTACGTATCGTTCTTTCCCTTGTCTTCGCAGTTCTCCGCTGTGCCACGACCCAGCCCTCGACCCCCGGCTCCGGTACGGGAACGGTACCGGCCGGAACAGTACCGGGTGTCACCAGGCTTTTGGACAGCCCCTGTTACCGTAAAGAGTGCCAACGGCTAAGAAGAAGCGAAACATACCGGTTCTACCAAAAGCCTGCGGGAGTCCGTTTCGGCTTCCAACCTTTGCCATGAAACGAAAAATTGCATTCCTGCTGATCTTTTCGGGAATATCCGTCTTTATCCTCGGTGCGATCCTTGATTGGATGTCTCTGGCCGGCGGCGGTGCCTGCCTGTGCATCGGTGCCGGGCTCTTCGACATGGGCCTTATCGTGTTAGTGTACTACCTCCGTCACCACCCAAAATTCCGGGATTACCTGAAATAGCCGCAAGTCATAGGCGCAAGCCGTTTCTTGCTCCCCTGCGGACCGGTAGGCAAAAACGACAGGTATCCCGGAAAACGACACGAAAAATCAATTATCGATAGTCCGGGACAACAATCAGTCCTGCCTCCCCAAATCCGGCTGCTACTTTTGCTTCATCATACGGGCCGCGCGCCCCACAACGAGCGGAACCACCCCACAATCTGCCATACAGCCTAACCTGCGGCCTGCGTCGCGAGCCATTTCCCATTGCCTTTTCCCGGCCAGCCCGGATCCGAAACCGAGTTTAACACTTAAGAATAGAAACATGAATTGGAACTCACACTTTTTAAGGAGGACGGCAGTGCTCTGCTGCCTGCTGCTCTCCGCGCTGGTGTCGGCCCAGGATGGGCCGGACCCGCCGCCTGACGACGATGAGGGTCCGGACCCGCCGCCGTCAGCGCCGATCGAGAATGCATTACCGTCCCTTTTCGTCGCCGGGACGGCCCTTGCGGCGGGCACCCTGTTACAACGCAGGAAAACCGGATCGGACGGATTTAACCCTAACCCTTAAAGCAGAGATCATGTATCAAAACAATACATCCAAACCATCCGGGGCCGCGGTCCGCAGCTGCGCCCTGTTGCTCCTGGCTGCGGGATTCGCCCACGGCCAGGTTTCCAACAAAGGCTCCCTTTACATCGCCGACGGTGCCACCATGGCCGTCCACGGGGGGGGCTTCGACTTCAATGCCCCCGCGACCACGCAAACCTCACGCACGGCCTCGGTATACGGCACGCTGACCTTCCTCTCCGCCGCTTCGCCTTCCGGCGCATCAGATTCACACTTCGTAGACGGCTACGTGCGGGCCTCCGGGGCCGCTGCCTTCGTCTTCCCCATCGGCCAGTCGGGCGTCTATGCACCGGCCCGTGCCGTACCGGGCGCGACCGAGAACATCGATGCCGCTTACTTCTCCGGGAACCCCTCGGCGATCGGCAGCGCCCTCGATACCAGCCTCTCGGGCATTTCGTCCGCCGAATACTGGGACATCCACGGCGCAACCGGAAACGTCACCATTTCCCTCACCTGGCGGTCGTCGAGTAATGTCAATGCGCTGGTGGCAGGCAACCTGTCCGATTTGACCATCGCAGGATGGGACGGCACCCAGTGGGTGGAAATCCTCTCGGCCGTTGATGCCACCTCTATCCTCGGGGGCAGTAGTACGCTGACGGAAGGTTCCATCTCGACCACCAACCCCATCCCGATGAGCTATACCGCCTACACCCTCGCCGCACGCGGCAGCTCATGTGCGTCGCTCATCGCCTCGTCGGGGAACATGAAGACCTGGAACGGCAACTGGTCGCCATCCGCCCCAACACTGGCCGACCCGGTGACCATCAATACGCCTTATACCGGTTCGCTTTCCTGCAACTCGCTCATACTGAATGCCGATATCACGCTGGCCAACGGTGAAGCCGTCGAGATCGTGAACGGAGCCAGCGGCACTGGCAAGATCGTGATGGCCAGCGAAGCCAGCGTCGTACAGCGCAACAATGCGGCAGCGGCACCTGCGATCCAATTGGCCAAGTCGACCCGCATGATGCGCCGCCACGACTATGTCTATTGGGGCACACCGATTGCCGGCAACTTCTTCGGCCAGCTCGCCGGCGCACAGGCCCTCACCGCCACGCAGGCCGGTGCCTTTGACTATATATACGGCTATAACTCGGGCACGGGCGGGGGCTGGACGACGCTTTCCTCGGTCACCACCGGGCGCGGCTTCATCACCAGGATTAAGCAGCAGGCGCCTTTCCTCAATACCACCGCGACCGACAAGATCGTGTTGCCGCTGACCGGAACGGCAAACAATGGAGAGGTAAACCTCAGCGTGGTGAACAACCCGGCTTCGCCCAACGGTGGCACCAGCTTCAACCTGCTGGCCAACCCTTATCCGTCTGCCATCGATGCGGTGAAGTTCGTCTCCGATAACGCCGATATCGAAGGTTCGGTATACCTCTGGACATCAGCCACGGCTACCACCATGTCAGGCGCGCAGACCTACAGCCAGGCCGACTATGCCGTGTGGAACCTTTCTGGCACGGTATATCCTAACGGATTCAGCGGCAATTTCGACGGAAAGATTGCCTCCGGGCAGGGCTTTAAAGTGAAAGCCCTGGGAAGCGGTACGGTGACCTTCACCAACTGTATGCGCCTGACCGGCGATAACAACGCCTTCCTGCGCCAGGCGAACACCACGCGCGACCGATTCAAGCTGACCATGACCGACGGCAACAGCGTCTTCAGCCAGATCCTCGTGGCCTACCTGCCCGAAGCGTCCTATGGTTTCGACCGTCTCTACGACGCCTCACGCAACTCGGTGAGTACCGCCCAGCTCTATTCCCTTCTCGATAACCGAAAGCTGGCCATCAATGGCAGGCCGACCTTCGATGCAGCGGATATCGTTCCTTTGGGCGTGAGCAAGACCGCTACAGACGGCGCCACCTTCACCATCGTCATGGGCGGCAAGGAAGGTACCTTCGCCGAAGGCACCAAAGTGTACCTCCACGATAAGGAGCTCGGTATCTATCACGACTTCGACAACGGCGACTATACCTTCACGCTCGATGCCACGAACAACGCCCGCTTCGAGATCGTCTACCAGGCCGAGAACCTCGGCATAGATGACCCTTCCCATAGTGCGGCCGGAACCATACGCAGCGGTGTGCTCTCGATCTGGGCCCCCGTCGCCCTGCAGGCTGTAGAGGTCTTCGACATCGCCGGACGCCATGTAGAATCCTGGAAGGCCAACGGAGAAAAGACCTTCAGCCATGCCTTCCCGCACGAAGCCGGGATGTATATCGCGAAAGTACAACTCGAAGACGGCAACTGGGCCACGCTCAAACTGCTGAACCCGTAATCAACACCCAAAACAGACATCATGAAATATACACGTTTAGTACCGACCGTGCTGTGCTTCGCCACCTGGATGGCGACCGCGCAGGCCACGGACGGCAACGATAAAGACTCCCTACCGGGCAAACCCTATGACCGATGGTCCGTGGAAGTCAACGGCGGCACCAACAAGGCCGTCCGGCCCTTCGGCGACGGCTACGGTTCCTCCAATGCGTCCAAACGTTTCGGTTCGTTCGAGTTCGACCATTTCGACCTCGGGGTACGCTATATGTTCAACCCGAAGGTCGGCCTCAAGTTCGATGTGGGTTTCGACAAGGTCACCGATGCAAAAAACAGCGGTTCGCTTCCTTTCGACACCCGGCAGTACCGCTTCGGCCTGCAGGGCGTGCTTAACCTGGGCCGCGTGCTGGGCTTCGAGGACTTCACCCACAGCCTGGGCCTGCTGGCGCATGGCGGTGCACACCTCACCCTGCGTACGCCCCAGATGGGTACACAGGAAGGTGTGACCGAGCGCGATGGCGGTGTCATGGCGGGAATTACCCCGCAACTGCGACTCGGGCAGCACTTTGCCTTTACCGCCGACTTCACCGTCATTTCCAACATGCGGCAGCACCTGAACTGGGACGGCACCAACTCGGCCACAGAGAACAACCTGACGGGAATCCTCTATAATGCTTCCGTCGGCCTTACCTGGTACATCGGGCGCCATGAGCGGCACGCCGACTGGTATGTGGCCGAGGACCATGACACTGCGGCGCTGAAAGCGGCCACCGAGGATACGGCGCAACGTCTTGCCCAGGTGGAAACCATGCTTAACGACACTGACCGTGACGGGGTGCCGGATTATCTGGATGCCCAGAACAACACGCCCGCCGGACTGAAAGTCGACAGCAAGGGGCGTTATCTGGACGAGAACCACAACGGTGTGGCCGACGAGCTCGAGAAAGACCGCGGCATGGCGAGCAGCGACCGCACACAAAGCGACCGCGAACGCGACTACAGCGCGAATGCCCTGAAGTACCTGGTAGAGAACGGATCGGTCAACGTCTTCTACGACGTCAACCAGGCCGTGCCGAATACCGGCTCGACCAACAGCGTCTACCAGATCATCCAATACCTGCAGGCCTACCCGCAGACGCGGATCAAACTCCACGGCTATGCCGACGTGAGGGGGTCCGAAGCCCGCAACAAGCAACTGGCCGAACGGCGTGCCACCGTGCTGCGTGACTTCCTTGTGAAGAAAGGCATCGCCGCCCCGCGTATCGATATCGTCCCCAACGGGGCCGACAGCAGCTACCCGGAAGGCCGCATGGGTTACGACCTGGCCCGCAGGGTATCGGTAGAGCTTATCAAATAAACCTAAATACAAACGCTTAAAATAGAGAAAATGAAAAAGTATGTATCCCTAGTGTCGCTGCTGGTCGGGATGGCCGCCACGGCACAGGTAAAGATCGGGGACAACCCGACGACGATCGGTTCGAGTTCCGTCCTCGAGCTTGAAAGTACCAATAAGGCTTTCGTTATTACCAGGGTAGCCAATACGGCCGCCATTACCAATCCTGTCAACGGGATGATGGTCTACGACCTTTCTTCCAATTGTGTGAAGTTCTATGAAAACGGGGTTTGGTCCAATTGTATCAGCACCGGTACTTCTTCCGTAGTACAGGGAATCCTCGCGCAGATTGGACTTGAAGCCGACAATCCAAACGTACTCCCTTCCACGGTAACCGCCGTACAGTTATCGCAACTGGGCATTACGGGCGTAACGCCTACCAATATCGGGGCCTATCAGGCGTATATCGATGCCAACCCGGACAACTTTAGCAACCCGGCGACGGTAAGTGAGATTCAAGCCGCTGTTACTGCGGTAAATGCAACGGTAACTTCCGTGTTGGACCAGATCGGCAACGAAGCCGATAACCCGAATACGGTGACGTGTGTAGTTACCGTTGCCCAACTGGAGAGCATTGGTGTGACAGGCGTAACGGAAGATAACATCGGGGCCTACCAGGCGTATATCGATGCCAATCCGGATGCGTTCAGCAGCCCGGCTACGGTAAGCGAGATACAGACCGCCGTATCCAATGTCAATACAGCCGTGAGTTCGGTGCTTACCCAAATCGGGAACGAAGGCGACAGCCCGAACCTGATTCCATCCGTAGTCACCGTAGCACAATTGAACAGTATTGGTGTCACAGGGGTAACGGCTTCCAACATCGGAGCCTATCAGGCCTACATCGATGCCAACCCGAACAGCTTCTCCTCTCCGGCAACGGTAAGCGAGATCCAGGCAGCCGTAACGGCGGTCAACTCAACCGTGACGTCAGTACTCGCACAGATCGGCAACGAAGGTGACAACCCGAATTCAGTTCCTTCTGTGGTAACGGTAGCGCAACTGCAATCCATCGGAATTACGGGGATAACCGCTTCCAACATCGGAGCTTACCAGGCGTATATCGATGCGAATCCGGATGCCTTCAGCAACCCGGCAACACTTTCAGAAATTCAATCTGCAGTCAACACTGTAAATACGAACGTATCTTCTGTATTGACCCAAATCGGAAACGAAGGAGACAGCCCCAATACTGTCCCTTCAGTAGTAACGGTAGCACAATTACAGTCTATCGGAATCACGGGAATCAATGCTTCCAATATTGGAGCGTATCAGGCCTATATTGATGCGAATCCTAACAGCTTCTCTTCACCGGCATTGCTTTCTGAAGTACAGGCAGCCGTAACAGCCGTAAACTCAAACGTAACTTCAGTACTGGCACAAATCGGTAATGAAGGCGACAGCCCTAATACGGTACCTTCAGTGGTGACTGTCGCACAATTGCAGTCTTTAGGAATTACCGGAATCAATGCTTCTAATGTTGGCGCTTACCAGGCCTATATCGACGCCAATCCAAACAGCTTCTCCTCTCCGGCAACATTGTCTGAAGTTCAGTCAGCCGTAACGGCCGTAAACTCAGGCGTAACTTCAGTACTAACGCAAATCGGTAACGAAGGCGACAGCCCGAATACGGTACCTTCGGTAGTAACCGCAGCGCAATTACAATCGTTGGGTATTACAGGAGTAACGCCGGCCAACATCGCGGCGTACCAGGCGTACATCGATGCTAACCCGAACAGCTTCTCGTCTCCGGCTACCTTGTCAGAAGTTCAGTCAGCGGTATCTGCGGTGAATACCTCAGCAGCCACTTCAGGTGGTACGGCTACAGTGAGTGCGTTTGTTTGTAATACGGCTTCTGCGGGTACATTGACCAAAGGAACGGCGGCCAGCGGCGTAACCCAGACCATCACGGCCACGGTCACCACAGCCGGAACCTATAACATCACCGCTACTTCCAACGGCGTAACCTTTACAGGTACCGGAACTTTTGCCGGTACAGGTTCACAGGCTATCGTATTGACGGCCAGCGGAACGCCAACGGCAGCAGGCAACAACAGCTTTACCCTAAGCACGACGCCAGGCTGTAGCTTTACACGCAGCACCATCGATGCAGGCAGTGGTGGAACAGCAGCCGTATCAAGCTGGGATTGTACGGGAACCTTGACTGGTGTAGCCGCAGTAGGTGTACCTGTAAGCGGACTGACCAAAGTGGTTACAGCAACGGTAAGCACGGCAGGTTCATACAGCATCAGCGCCACCGCCAACGGCATCACCTTCTCCGGCAGCGGAACCTTTGCCGGAACCGGAAGCCAGGCCATTACATTGACTGCAACAGGAACGCCAACGGCAGCAGGAACCCACAGCTTCACGATCAACAGTACGCCAAGCTGTAGTTTTGACGTGACTACGAAGACGTTGAGCAAAGTAGATTATGTATATGTTACCAGAACTACGGCACAAACTATATCAGCAAATACAGACATTATTTTTAATGTAAATAATAGTGGTAATATCCCCTATAACACTTCTACGGGTGTATTTACGCTTACAGCAGGAAAAACATACCGTTTAAGTTTTAATGGTTATATCTACGGATTTGACGCGGCAAATGGTGACGCTTATATAGAATGGGTAGATTCATCGAATGCCTCACTGATCAGTGGTACCGGTGCCTCATTCCTCTCAAATACTTTAAGTGGATCCCATGGAGATGGTAAACCTACTTCAGACATCATTTATACTCCCAATACTAATATGTCCGTAAAACTGAGAGTAACATACCTGGGAGCTGCAACGGTTGGATATCTGGCAGGAAGTAATGTTATAATACAGGAGCTAGGCATGACCCCTAATGGAAATACATTCGCTACCACCGATTATATAATGACTCGAAATAATTCAACTCTAACACTAAGCAGTGGAGATATTAAGCTTGACGTAAATGCCGGAGGGAATATTCCATACAACAGTTCTACAGGTGTATATACTCTGAAAGCCGGTAAAACCTACCACTTGTTATTTGAAGGACGCTTTACTTCTTTCTCAGCAGGAGCCACCGCAGCGGCGGATGTTTTTTGGGCGGATGCAACCACTAATAATGCCCTCGTGGGAATCTTTTCCCATAGTTTCCCCACCACTGCAACTACTCCCAATACCAGCACAAGCTCTGTAGAATATACCTATACGCCAGCTACCGACCAGACAGTTAAGTTAAGGTTAGCGATTACGAATGGTGGTACAGCAATCCTATCTTCGGCAACGGCAAGTATCAGGCAATTGGGTAGCAATATGACGCTTGGAACTGTTGGTTATAATACTTCCGTTGCTTCGGGTGCAATAAGCATCCCAACAAGTGGTAACATCAGTGTAGATTTAAAAATGGACACTACCATCAATGGTAATATTACGCACAATACCAGCACGGGCTATTACACCCTGGAAGCCGGTAAAACGTACCGCCTGACTTTTAATGGTGAGTTTAACAATTTCTCGAACACCACAAGTGGATATGTGGGAAATGCCTTTGTAAGAACAAGTAATGGTAATGTTTTAACTGTAGGTGGCAACTTTATACCTGTCACTTATTCGGCAGGAAACGATAGCAGATGTGGTAATGTTTCTTGTCTTTATACTCCAACGGTAACAGAAACGGTTGTTGCCAGATGTCTTTGGCTTCAGGCAGGTACCGCGACCCTGTCAACAGGAAATGCAGACCGTGTAGTCATAGAAGAATTAGGCGTAAAAGCCAACTAACGTCTACGCCATACAGCAATAATTAAAAGATTTCAAATACGAACAGTACCGCTTTCCAGCCCCGCCTCCCGCGGGGCTTCGGAAAGCCATCAAAAAAACGGCCGCTCAAGGCTGTTCCACGAGTACACTAGTTTTTTAAGATTGCGGGCCGTCAGCACGGCACTTGCAGGCGTCCCGCCGGTTTTCCGGCGTCCGGCTCTGTCCGGGCGCCCGGGGAACCAAAAAAGAAAGAACCTACTGCCCCTATCCTTTATCGCATTCGAAAACCGTATTTTCCATTTCCTTTTCACCGGACGAACCGTCCAAATGGGACAAAGCCCTCTACACGATCCAAAACGTACCGGGCGTGTCTACGATCTACATCGGTAGGAAACCGTTCTTCACTCCGGACACGCTATATAAAGCGGAGCCGACAGGTGATAAACGCCCCGATGACGCAGACCCGGTGTTTGTGCGCCACACACCAACGCCGAACCTGATTTTAAACCCTATTCTATGAAACAACACTATCCTTTCCTGCTGGCCGCGCTGTTCCTGCTTTGCGGAAGCGCCCGCGCCGGCATCGTTTATACCGACATCCCCGACGGGGCGCCCACGGGCCTCGACTTCAACGGTGATGGCGTAAAGGAATTCACTATATCGTCTGACCCCGGCTGCGTGGCCAACTACATCACCTATACCGCGCCTTCGAACGTCTATTCCCCGGGCGCATCGTCCTGGGACACCGCCGCAGCACTCGCCTCCGGCTTTTCGATCGGCCCTTCCGGCAACTGGTACGGCTTTGTCGACTGCACGGTGAACGGCTTCGGCCCCAACACCAGCTTTCCGCTTAATGCCGACCGTTATATCGGTTTCCGAATCAACTACAACGGCAACCTGCACTACGGCTGGGCGCGGGTTTATATGACCGGCGGCAACGGTTCCTATAGCGTGACCTGGAAGGATTACGCCTATGAAAGCACGCCTGCCATGGCCATCAGTGCCGGGGCTACGGGCCTGGGATTGCCCGACACGTCCTCCAACGTCTTTACACTCTATCCCAACCCCACTTCGGGGTCGCTTTTCATATCGCAGACCGGACAGCCGGATACTGCCTTCCGGTATGCCATCCTCGACCTCAATGGCCGTACTGTCGCCGAAGGCCAGGCAGATCCGGGGACATCCATCCCGGTGGCGCTGTTGCCCCAGGGTGTCTACCTCTTCCGTATGGGCGAAGCCATCCGACGCTTCGTCCGAAAATGACCCACATCAACTGCCATGACCCTCTCTCTACTTCGTTCCGGCCTGCTCGCCTGCCTTTCTTTAGGCACGGCACAGGCGCAGGTTACCTATCATGACGAGACGCCCGACGTCTCCTTTACCATGGCCGAACCGCCGGGCTCGGCCGAAAACCTGTACCCCATCGACCTGGATGGCAACGGCACCTACGAATACAATATCCGCTGGGACGCCTTTGACGTTGGCCCCCTGATCTGGTACATGCACCTGTATTCGCAGCCCGCACAAAATACCTCGCGTCAATTCCTTACGAAGAGCAACAACAGTTCGCAGTTGGAACCGCTGGTGTATGGTGCCCCGATCAACGCTACCCGGACCTTCACCAACGGATTTGACCCGATGTTCGGCACCCTGGGCGGCGAGAACTTCCAGGGGCTGGGCGAGCGGTATGCCGGTTTCCGGGCTACGATTTCGGGCACCACCTATTACGGATGGATTCGGGTGATGCTTACGGGCTACACCCTCACTGTACAAGATTATGCCTTTACCACCAATACTGCCGGCCTTTTCGCCGGCGAGGGCGGCGCCTTATCGGCCAGTGTCGTATCGCGTAGCGGCACGGCCGTTTTGGCGCCCAATCCGGCCCGCGACGTGCTGTCGGTTGACGATCCGGGCCACCATGGTGAAGCGTTCCGTTACCGGATCTGCGACACCTCCGGCAAGATCGCCCTCAAGGGCGAGAGCACGTTCGGACAGGCCATCGACCTCGCGCGCCTTGCCGCCGGCACCTACCTGCTGCGGGTGGAGCGCGACGGATTAGTGAACGTACTCCGCTTCATTAGGGAATAGGCGATGCCTTCCCCCATTATGACACTACAACCTTTGCCATGGCACCATCGCCACAGCTTTTTCCGGCCCTACCCGGCCACATCCAGGCGTCGCCGGGACCCTACCTCGTCCCGGGGGGGGCACTGCGCCCATGATGACGGCCGGGCTCCGGAATATCCGCAGGATAAAAACACAGTAGCGCGGACTTGTAGTGCGTGCCTGTTATAACATGAATGGAACCGGGCGACGCTACCCTATTTCTTTTCCCATCACATGACCGAGAATGAGATTTCATCCAAACTAATTGGGGCCGCCGTAGAGGTGCACCGCCAGGTCGGTCCGGGACTCACGGCTGATTTTTACGAGGAATGCCTCGTACACGAACTGGAAGCCGCCGGACTGAAGGTCGACCGTCAGGTCCTCATTCCCACTCATTACAAAGGCCGCCGCATTGAACCCGGTTACCGCATCGGTTTGTTGCTGGAAGACTGTGTGATCGTTGAGGTGACCGCTGGCAGCGCGGATAGGTCTCGCCTGTCCAGGATATTGGCCTGCCTGAAGCTGGCCGAACTGAAGCTGGGAATCCTGATTGACTTTAACCATCCGAAACTAATGGACGGTTTCCGGCGGGTGGTGAATAGGTTGTGAAGGAGTTAGGAGTGAGGGGTTAGGAGTGAGGGGATTAGGCGGCCGCTAGTTCATCCGAGACGCTTTCCGCCCTGTTGGCACCCACCGTATGACCCATAGCCCATCGTGAGCCGACAGCGCCATAACGCATCGGATAACACTGGAGTGCCCGAATGGTGGGCCGACAGCGGGTGCCGACAGCGCGGAAAAACAACGCGATTACGAAGTAGTGGCCTCAACGCCTGCCTGACTCCTAAGTCCTAACCCCTAAC